>NZ_JADDUM010000296.1 GCF_015163715.1 Pseudomonas cyclaminis | reverse complement strand
ACGGGGCGCCTGAGATCAAGAGCCAAATCAAGAGCAAGAGCAAGAGCAAGAGCAAGAGCAAGAGCAAGAGCAAGAGCAAGAGCAAGAGCAAGAGCAAGAGCAAGAGCGGCAGCGCAAAAAAAAAGGAAAAGCCCCGCAACGATAAGGGTCGTTGCGGGGCTTTTCGGTTTACCCGCCCTAGCGGATCTGGTGTTTGTGCAGCAACCGGTAGAACGTTGGCCGGGAAATTCCCAGGACGCGAGCCGCGACGCTCAGGTTGTCGCTGTGCCGGTTGAGCACATCACACAGCGCCTGGCGTTCGGCACGGTGCTTGTAGTCTTCCAGTGTAGACATGGGTGGCGAAATTGCCTGTTCGCTGATCAATCCCAGATCAACGGCTTCGATCTGCCGGCCTTCGGCGAGTACCAGGCCACGGCGCACGCGGTTGGCCAATTCGCGCACATTGCCCGGCCACGGGTGCTTGCCCATGGAGACCAGCGCGTCTTCGCTGAAACTGCGTGGGCGACGCCCGGTTTCCTGGCTGTAAAAACGCGAGAAGTGGTTGGCAAGCATCGCGACGTCGCCATGACGCTCGCGCAGCGGCGCGGTGATGACTTGCAACACGTTGAGTCGGTAGTACAAGTCTTCGCGGAAGCGGCCCTGGGCCACGGCGGCCTCAAGGTCGACGTGGGTCGCGGCCAATACCCGCACGTCCACGGGTATGGGTTGGCTGCCGCCGACGCGCTCGACCTGTTTTTCCTGGAGAAACCGCAGCAGGTTGGCTTGCAGTTCCATGGGCAAATCGCCGATTTCATCGAGGAATAAGGTGCCGCCGTTCGCCGCTTCGATACGACCGACCTTGCGCTGGTGGGCGCCGGTGAACGCTCCTTTTTCATGGCCGAACAATTCGGATTGGATCAGGTGTTCAGGGATCGCGCCGCAGTTGATCGCGACAAAGGGCTTGGCGTGTCGCTGGGACTGGCGATGCAGGGTCTTGGCCACCAGTTCCTTGCCGGTGCCACTGTCGCCACGGATCAATACCGGGGATTCCGTGGGCGCCAGTTTGGACAAGAGTTTACGCAATTCGCGAATCGGTCGACTGTCACCGAGCAGCTCATGCCCCTCATCCACCGGGGTGTGGCCCTTGCCGCGCAAGCGCGCCATGCCAAATGCGCGCCCCAAGGTGACTTGGACCCGAGCCACGTCAAACGGCAAGGTATGAAAGTCGAAAAACCATTCGCAGACAAAATCACCGACATTCTGCAAGCGCAGGACATCCTGGCTGAGCACCGCAATCCACTCGGTGCCGCTGCGGCCAATCAATTCCTTGACCGCTTCCGGGCGCTCCAGGTGATAGGGCTGCAAGCGCAGCAAACCCACATCACAGGACCGGTCGCCTACCGTCTCCAACGCACAGCTGTCCACCTCCCAGCCGGCGGTGCGCAAACCGGGCAATAGCCCGTGGCAGTCATCACAGGGATCGACCACGAGCAAGCGGCGTTGCGCAGGTGTAACAACCATGACTATTCCTTGGCGTCAAAATTGTTGATTACCGGAGACAAAGTTATTTATAAACAATAGCTTGTGACATCCAGCGCTAACACTAGCAAAATTTTGACACAGCCCTTGTACCGTTTCGCTATAAGTGCGAGCAAAAAGCCAGCATCTGAGGGTTCGGGCAAAAAAGTTATGCCACGCTAAAACGCTCATTCAGCTTTCAAAACAGCTGCTTACATGACGTTAATCAGGAAAAGTTGAAATTTGTTGCTCTAACATGTGACCCGTACCCCGTCATCGTGCATCAGTACAAGTAACCCGCCGCACGGTCAGCCCAACCGCCGGTACTCACTTGAATGGGCATTTAGAGAGAGACCCATATGAACGCCCCGCTCCGCATCAACGAAGCTCTTTTGATCGCAGACCGTGCTTTCCAGCCCTTTCAGTGCGTGGCCTGGCACGATGGCAATGGCGCCCTGAGCCTGAGCGTCATCGACCGTACCAATACCCGTATCGGCAGCAAACAGTTGTCGTCGAACACCTACAGCGACCCGGCGCAATTGGAAGACTTGCTGTTGCAGGCCCGCGCCGAACTCGACAAAGATGGCTACCAGTTGCAGTCCTGGGCCATGCCGAAGTAAGTCGCTACGCCAACTTCCGATCACTGCAAAACACTGATCGGAAGTTGGCTGACTTAAGTTAAGACACTTTTATCGCGCAGCGAGAATAAACCGCTCGATTGCCTCGGCAGCACCGTCATCGATATTACTGCCGGTGACCACATTGGCCTGGCGCTTGACGGTTTCTTCCGCCTGCCCCATGGCAATCGATAATCCGGCCACATGAAACATCGCCGGGTCATTGCCCCCATCACCGATGGCCGCCGTCTGCTCCAGCGGCACCCCAAGGTGCGCCGCCAGGGTCTTCAAGGCCTCGCCTTTATTGGCCAGCATGGCCGTCACATCCAGATAAATCGGTTGCGAACGCGATACTTGCGCCAGGCCTTGCACCTTGGGCTGTAAACGCGCTTCCAGTTCCACCAGTAACTGTGTGTTGTTACTCGCGGCGACGATCTTGTCGATCCGATCCAAATAAGGCTCGAAACTCTCCACCACCACCGGCCCATACCCCAGGCCGTGGGCTTCGCGTGGCTCCATCGGCCCCGGCAGGCCGCGCCGCAGCCAATCACCGTCGGCAAATACCCACGCTTCTACGTCCGGCTCGGCCGAGAACATCGCCAGAGTCACCAGCGCCGCCTCGGCCGGCAGGTGGTGAGCAACCAGAATGCTGCCATCCGGGTTGATCAAGGTGCCGCCATTAAAACCGGCCACCGGCACATCGATCCCGAAGGTTTCGATCAGGTGCAGCATGGCTTTGGGGGGGCGACCGCTGGCCAGGCTGAAAAACACCCCGGCCTCGCGCAACGCACTGACCGCATCAATCGTGCGCTGGCTCAGACGATGGTCCGGGTGCAGCAACGTGCCGTCCACGTCGCTGAGGATAAAACGGATGGGATGAATCGCGGCATCACTCATCCGAGGCTATGCCAGGTGCGACCATCGCGGGCCAGCAACGCATCTGCCGCGGCAGGACCATCCTCACCGGCCTTGTAAGCCTGGATCCCATCATCTTCCTTCCACGCATCGAGGAATGGCTGCACCGCACGCCAGCCATTCTCGATATTGTCGGCCCGCTGGAACAAGGTCTGATCGCCCGTCATGCAGTCGTAGATCAGGGTTTCGTACCCGGTCGACGGCTGCATCGCGAAGAAGTCCTTGTAGGCAAAACCGAGTTGGATATTGGCCATGTCCAGGGTCGGCCCAGGCTTTTTCGCCAGCAGGTCGAACCACATGCCTTCATTGGGCTGGATCTGGATTTTCAGGTAGGTGGGCTTGAGCTCATCGACCTCGGTGTCGCGAAACTGCGCATACGGCGCCGGCTTGAAGCAGATCACGATTTCGGTGTCGCGCACGCTCATGCGCTTGCCGGTACGCAGGTAGAACGGCACGCCGACCCAGCGCCAGTTGTCGATCATCACTTTGAGGGCAACGAACGTCTCGGTGCTGCTGTCGGGCGCGACGTTGGCTTCTTCGCGGTAGCCCGGCATCTGCTTGCCGCCGATTTCGCCTGCGGTGTACTGCCCGCGCACCGAGTTGGCCCGTGCATCTTCCAGGGACCACGGCCGTACTGCACCGATCACCTTGGCCTTTTCCCCGCGCACGGCATCGGCGCCAAAGGCCGCTGGCGGCTCCATGGCCACCATCGCCAGCAACTGGAACAGGTGATTGGGCACCATGTCGCGCAAGGTGCCGGTTTTTTCGAAGAAATTGCCTCGGGTTTCCACGCCAACGGTTTCGGCGGCGGTGATTTGCACATGATCAATGTAATGGTTGTTCCAGAACGCCTCGAACAGCACGTTGGAGAAACGGCTTATCAAGATGTTCTGTACGGTTTCCTTGCCCAGGTAGTGGTCGATGCGGTAGATCTGCTTCTCGCTCATCACCTTGAGCAGGCTGGCGTTCAGTGCTTCGGCGGTGGCGAGGTCGGAGCCAAACGGCTTTTCGATCACCACACGTCGGAAGCTGTCGTCAGTCTCCGTCAACAATCCGGCACTGCCCAGGCGCTGCACCACTTCACTGAAGAAGCGTGGCGCGGTGGCCAGGTAGAACACCGCATTGCCGGTGCCGCTGTCGGCGATCTTCTTGCCGATGTCGGCGTAGGTGCTGTCGTCGAGGAAATCACCCTCGACGTAGCTGATGCCTTTGGCCAACTGCGCCCACAAGTCCGGGTCCAACGCATTATCCGCATTGCCCTTGACCTTGCTCGCGGCCTCGGTGCGAATGAAATCCTCCAGCTTCTTGGCGAAGTCGGCATCGCTGATGGCGTTGTGATCAACGCCCACAATGCGCAAGCCATTGCCCAGCAGGCCATCACGACTGAGGTTGTACAGCGCCGGCATGAGCAGGCGCTTGACCAGGTCGCCATGGGCGCCAAACAGAAACAAGGTGGTCGGTGGAGCGGGTTCGGCCTTGGGTTTCTTGCCGTTAGCGGTCATTTTTTGGAAGTCTCCACGTGACCGCCAAAGCCGAAGCGCATGGCAGACAGCATCTTGTCACCGTAAGTGCTCTGCTGGCGCGAACGGAACCGCGCGAACAACGAGGTGGACAGCACCGGTACCGGCACGGCTTGTTCCATGGCGGCTTCGATGGTCCAGCGGCCTTCGCCACTGTCGGCGACGGAGCCGGAGTAGCCGTCGAGTTTCGGGTCGGTGGCCAGGGCATCGGCGGTCAGGTCCAGCAACCAGGACGAGACCACGCTGCCACGGCGCCAGACTTCGGCGATATCGGCCACGTTGAGGTCGAAACGCTGGTCTTCGGGCAGGTTGTCCGAGTTTTTGGTCTTGAGGATGTCAAACCCTTCGGCGAAGGCCTGCATCATCCCGTACTCGATGCCGTTGTGGATCATCTTGACGAAATGCCCGGAACCCGCTGGGCCTGCGTGGATGTAACCCTGCTCGGCGCGTTTGTCAGCGGTTGCCGAACGATCCTTGGTGCGTGGGATGCTGCCCAGGCCCGGCGCCAGGGCGGCGAAGATCGGGTCGAGGCGCTGTACGGTTTCGGTGTCGCCACCGATCATCATGCAGTAGCCGCGCTCCAGGCCCCAGACGCCGCCGGAGGTGCCGACGTCAACGTAGTGCAGGCCCTTTTGCGCCAGTGCCTTGCCGCGACGAACGTCATCCTTATAGTTGGTGTTGCCGCCGTCGATGATCACGTCACCGTCTTCGAGCAGCTCACTGAGTTCATTGATGGTGTTTTCAGTGGGGTCGCCTGCCGGCAACATCACCCACACGGCGCGAGGCTTTTGCAGCCCGGCAACCAGGGCTTTCAAGTCGGCGACGCCCGTGGCGCCCTCCTCGCTCAAGCCTTTGACAAATGCTTCGTTACGGTCGAAAACAACGGTGGAATGCCCATTGAGCATCAGGCGCCGTGCAATATTCCCGCCCATGCGGCCTAGTCCGATAATCCCCAGTTGCATGTGCTGATGCTCCTAACTACTAAATAAATGTGTGACATAGTTTATAGCGCAATGAGGCTAATGAGGGTTAGTCAGGGGCAGATCCATGTAGTTTCATGACAAAAAGTTGCCATCGTTTCACCATCACGCCACCAAAAGTCACACGACCATCAAAAATAAAAAAGTTCCATTGCGCCGAAAAAGAATTCAGAATTGCTTCCGACTGATGCCGAGAACCTCGACTCAAGCGTTCTGGCACACCGCGACACACCGGCTATTTGCGAGGTAAGCAATGAGCACTGCACAGATGACCCGTCCTCCCCAGACCCTCTACGTCACGCTCCGTCGCGATGAACTGCGCCAGTTGAAAGACGAACGCGACCAGTTGCAGCACGAGGTCATGCGCCTGCGTGCTCATATCATTCAAGCCCAACTGGACCAGCCCTCCGGCGTGCAGCCTGCGCTCTGCTGAGCCCTGTCATCGCTTTGTAAGATAACAGCTACAAAAATCTCACAAAGTTTTCACACGCACTTCCCGATACTCCCGCCCCCAAGGGCCATCCCATGCAAGGGTGGCCTGTGTTGCGCGCAGCCCTGCGCGCGACTGAAAATTACCGGGTTGGAGCGCTGGATGGCAATGTTCGAACGCAGCAATAAGTCTGCGAAAGGCTTTGATTGGGCCGGTCTTGGCTGGTTATTTCTGTTTTTCTGGTACTTCTCCGGTATTACCCAACTGCTGATTCAACTCAGCGGCACGTCCGGCTTCAGTGGTTTTCGCCAAGCGTTCTTCATGAGCGCACTGTGGCTTGCCCCCCTGCTCGTTTTCCCGCGCCGTACGCGCTTGCTTGCCGCCCTGATCGGTGTGGTGCTGTGGGCCTGCTCCATGGCCAGCCTGGGCTATTTCTTCATTTACCAGCAGGAATTCTCCCAAAGCGTGATCTTCATCATGTTCGAATCGAACATCTCTGAAGCGGGCGAATACGCCACCCAGTACTTCGCCTGGTGGATCGTGCTGGCCTTTATTGCCCATACCGCGGTCGCGATTTTCCTGTGGACCCGAGTACGCCCGGTGTACCTGCCACGCTGCCAGGCCCTGGTGGCGGCAACTGCGATCCTGGTGGCCATTATCGGTTACCCGCTGGTCAAGCAGATCGCCCGCAGCGACACGATGGACGACGCCATTGACCGCTTCGAATCGCGCATCGAGCCCGCCGTGCCTTGGCAGATGATCGTTGCCTATCGGCGCTACACCGAACAACTCGACAACATGCAAGGCATGCTCGACAGCGCCAGCCAGATCCCGCCCCTGACCAATCTCAAGGACACCATGGCCGGCCAGCCCTCGACCCTGGTGCTGGTCATCGGCGAGTCCACCAACCGCCAGCGCATGAGTCTTTATGGCTACCCGCGCAATACCACGCCGGAACTGGACAAGCTGCGCGACCAGTTGGCCGTGTTCGACAACGTCATCACCCCGCGCCCCTATACCATCGAAGCGCTGCAACAGGTGCTGACGTTTGCCGACGAGGAGAACCCGGACCTGTACCTGAAAACGCCGTCGATTGTCAGCGTGATGAAACAGGCCGGCTACAAGACCTACTGGATCACCAACCAGCAGACCATGACCAAGCGCAACACCATGCTCACGACCTTTTCCGAACAGGCCGACGAACAGGTCTACCTGAACAACAACCGTAACCAGAACGCCCGCCAGTACGACGGCGACGTTCTTGCGCCCTTCTCCAAGGCTTTGGCCGATCCGGCCGAACGCAAGTTCATCGTGGTGCACCTGCTTGGCACCCACATGAGCTACCAGTACCGCTATCCGCCGACCTTTGACAAATTCACCGATCGCCAAGGCGTACCGGCAGGTATCAGTGATGATCAATTGCCCACCTACAACAGCTACGACAATGCGGTGCTGTACAACGACTTCGTGGTGTCGAGCCTGATCAAGGATTACGCCAAGACCGATCCGAATGGTTTCCTGCTGTACCTGTCGGACCACGGCGAAGACGTATTCGACTCCGCCGGCCACGCCACGCTGGGACGCAACGAAGGCAAACCGACCGCGCCGATGTACACCATTCCCTTCATGGCCTACGCCTCGCCGAAATGGCGCGAAACCCACGACTGGAGTTTCGCGGGCGACCTGCAACGCCCGTACACCAGCTCACAGCTGATTCATACCTGGGCCGACCTGGCCGGGCTGAGTTCCAATGAGCTGGACCGCAGCAAAAGCCTGGTGAGCGACAGCTTCAAACCGCGCCCACAGCTGATCGGCAATCCGTATATGCGCCAGCAGAAAGCCCTGATCGACTTCAGCCTGATCAAGCCGAAGAAGGTTGACCCGACCGATGTGGTGCTCCGGGAAGCACCGGTCTTGTAACAGAAAGATAACAATCATTCTCGTTTAAGCCTAAAGTTCCTCCCCTCCTTTCGTCTTTGAGCCAAGGCCTTCCCTTTCCGGGGTGGCCACAAAGACGACAAGGAGTCTTCCGCGATGTTCGCGCCCTTTACCCGCTCCATGACCTTCACGCTTGGCCTGTGCAGCGCCGCATTGAGCCCGGAGCTGCTGGCTGAAACCGACCCCGAACAGACACCACTCGAACTCGGCGCCACCCGGGTCACTGCCGATGGCCTCGGCGCCACCACCGAACACACCGGGGCCTACACCACCGGTTCGATGAGCACCGCCACCCGCCTCAACCTGTCCGTCAAGGAAACTCCGCAATCGATCTCGGTGATCACACGCCAGCAGATGGATGATTTCAATCTCAATACCTTGACCGACGTGCTGCGCCAGACCACCGGTATCAACGTGCAGCACAACGACTCTGACCGTGTGTCCTATTCGGCCCGAGGTTATGGCATCACCAATTACCAGGTTGATGGGATGCTCAACACCTTCGGTTACATGAAGTCTGACGCCGACACCATCATCTACGACCACATCGAAGTCGTACGCGGCGCCACGGGGTTGACCACAGGTGCCGGCGACCCTTCAGCCACCATCAATATGGTGCGCAAACGCCCCACCGCCCAATGGCAGGCGAAAACCGGCATCAGCGCGGGCAGCCATGACAACTACTACAGCTACATGGACGTGGGCGGCCCGCTGGCGTTCGACGGCAAGTTGCGCGGGCGCACGGTGCTGGCTTATCGCGACAGCCAATCCTTTCGTGACAACTATGGGCTGCAGCGGGCGGTCGGCTACGGCATTCTCGAAGGCGATCTGTCAGATGACACCGTGCTGGCCGTAGGTTTTGATTACCAGAACAAACAAGTCCAAGGCACTTCCTGGGGCACCGTGCCCTATTGGAACAGCCAGGGCGGCAAGGCCGGGCTGTCGCGCTCCACCAATATGGCGGCGCACTGGAGTTCCTGGCCGCTGACGGACAAGACCACCTTCGCAACCCTCGACCATCGCCTGGGCGGCGATTGGCATATCAAGGCCGCCTACACCCATCGCCAGAGCGACACAGATGGCAAGGTTTACTACGGCGGCTCAGGTTTCCCCAACGACGACCGCAGTGGCATGGCCGCCTGGGCGAGCCACATGCGCGGCACTTCGCGCATGGAGGCCATCGACCTCAACCTGGCCGGCAGCTATCAATTACTGGGCCGCGAACACGCGTTGATGATGGGCTATGGCGAGGCCGCGCAACGCGACAGTTCGCCGTTTATGCGCGACAACATCCCCGCTGGTTACTACAGCATTGAAGACTGGAAATACATGGGCGGGATCGCCAAGTTCGGCGACACCGTCACCGACCTCAAAGGCGAACACAGCAGCAAGGAACAGAAGGCCGGCTACCTGGCCACGCGACTGAGCCTCACCGACCGCTTGCATGCGGTGCTGGGCAGCCGCTATGGCAGTTGGGAACTGAAAAGCGCCGCTCCTGAATACAATGACAACGACCAACTGACCGCCGCCGGTAAAACCAGCCAGACCCACAATGACATGTGGACCCCCTACGCCGGGCTGCTGTACGACATCACGCCGGAGTACACCGTCTACGCCAGCTATACCGATATTTTCAAACCCCAAAGCCTCAAGGATGCCAACAAGAAATACCTTGAGCCGGTGGTGGGCAGCAACTACGAGGTCGGCATCAAGGGGAGCGTACTGCAAGAGCGCCTGAACCTGGCCGCAGCGTATTTCTGGAGCACCCAGGACAACGTTGCCGAGCGCGACTACAGCGTCCCACGCAACCCAGCGACCGGCGAGGAGTACTACAAGTCAGGCGGCAAAGGCAATAAGGTGAACGGCTTCGAACTGGAAGCGTCCGGGGAAGTCATGCCCGACTGGAACCTTACGGCCGGCTACACCTACACCCATTCGGTGAACGGCTCTGGCAAACGCAACAACACCGGGCAACCGCTGAACCTGCTGAAGGTGTCCAGCGCTTACCGGCTGCCGGGCGCATGGCGCAACCTGACCGTGGGCGGCGCAGTGAACTGGCAAAGCGACATCTACGACTTCAGCAATCGACCGACCGGTGAGCGCGACAGCGACGGCGACATGATCACCACCCGGGCAAAAATTACGCAGCAGGCCTACACCGTGGTCAACCTGATGTCGCGCTATCAGTTCGACGACCACGTTTCAGCGTCGCTTAACGTCAACAATCTGTTTGATAAAAAATACTACGAGCGTGTCGGCTTCTATAACGGCGTGTACTGGGGTGATCCACGCGCCATTACCCTCGCGCTGGACTGGAAACTTTAAAGCTCACAATCCGAAGTTAACGAAATCGTTAACTTCGGATATTGCTCGGGTTAATTCCCACTTAATAAGATCACTCCACAATCGCCCCATGAATCTGCTCAAGGACAGAACGGATAAATCGATCACACTTAATGAGAACACCCCGATGAAACTCTCGACCTTGATGCTTGCCAGCCTGATGACCCTGGCCTCCGCCGCCGCGTTTGCAGAGGATGGCTCCGAGCGGATGAAGGAGTATTACAACAACTTCACCTTCACCCAGCAGAGCGTTCACGGCACAAATGAACAAACCGCTGCCGCCGACGGCAAGACGTCAAAGACCAGCACCACCGATCAGGAACAACCGAAGAGTTAATTAATGTTTAGTTAATCCGCAACACCCAGGGCCATTCCGCTCCATTGGCCGATGGTTTATCGGGCGCCATTTAATGGCGCCCTTTTTTTGCCTGTTATTTATTAAAGCGGTTTGTTCCAGAACAACATGCGGCCATGGACTGGATCAAACTTCGAATCATCAAAACCGAACTTTCGATACGCCGACTGGGCGACAGCATTACCCTCAAGCACCTCAAGCGTGATTTTGCAGCAGCCACGCTGGCGGGCAATTTCCTCGACCTTCTGCAGCATTTTCTGACTCAGGCCCAGGCCGCGAAACTCATTCATCACCACCACGTCATGAATATTGACCAGTGGCCGGCAGGCAAAGGTGGAGAACCCCTCAAAACAATTCACCAGCCCTGCCGGCACACCGCCGACAAACGCGAGAACACTGAAGGCGTGCGGGCGTTTTGCCAGTTCTGCCGGCAGTTGCTCCAACAGGTCAGCGGGCAGGCTATGGCCACCGCCCATCGGGTCTTCGGCGTAGTGGTTGAGCACGCGGCCTATGGCTTCAGCGTGCACGGGGTTGGTGTAGCTGGCTTGCAGCACCAGGATATCTGGGGTTTCCATTGCCTTCCTCGATCACGACAACAAGGGAATCGGCTCCCTTTGAGGGGCACGATTGTAAGCGCGGAGTCGGCGGTAGATGAAGGAGATTAACTACAAATATCTGCCTGAAGTGCGCACGGTATGCGCGGGAAACAGCGCCAGGCAAGCCTTGCCGGGTCTTACAAGGCCACGCCGAAACGTTCCAACTGCATTTCCAGCAGGCGACTGAGGGTACGGCGGAAGGGAAACGCCAGGTAGCCCTCGGTATAGAGGCGCTCCAGCGGCACGCGTGCCTCGATGAACAGGGGCACCTTGCGGTCGTAGCACTCGTCCACCAGGGCGATAAACCGGCGTACGCTGTCATCATGCACCGACAACTGCGGCAATTCGCGATCACCCGCCACTACCCGCTCTGCGCCGTCCTCGGTGCCTCGGGCGATCCGGCCAGGGCGCTGCTGCGCACTCAGGTCAGGCACCTCGCCGAGCAAGATCGCCTTGAAGCGATCACACAGCAGCATGAAGTCCATGGCGGCCAAGGGTTGCTCGCACAGGTCGGCATAACGGCACCACAGCACGCTGTCACTGGACCGCACCGTCACGATGCTGCGGTGGCCGACAACGACCGGCTCGTGGCTCGCCCTCTGCCCTTGCGCCAATTGTCCGAACACATTCGCCAGCGCCTCGGGTTGATTGACCCAATAGCGCTGCATGCCCGCCCCCGGATGCAAACGATGGTCTTCACCCCCGTCCACCGCCACCACCTGCATATGCTGCTTGATCGCTGCGATACCCGGCAAAAACCGGTCGCGGTTGAAACCATCGGCATACAGGAGGTCGGGCGGCTGGTTGGAGGTGCAGACCATCACCACACCCTCCTCGAACATGACCTGGAACAACCGGCCCAGGATGATCGCGTCGCCAATGTCATTGACGAACAACTCGTCAAAGCACAGCACACGCACTGCCTGGCTCAGTTCCCGCGCCAGGGCCTGCAAAGGATCGGCGGTGCCCGTCAGCTGGAATGAGCGCTGATGCACCCAACCCATGAAGTGATGAAAGTGCTGACGCCGCGCCGGGACCCGCAGGCTCTGGTAGAACTGGTCCATCAGCCAGGTCTTGCCCCGGCCCACCGGCCCCCACAGGTAGACACCCGTGACCGGCGCACGGCCGCCTTGGTGCAGAGCCCCATGACAGGCTTGCAGGGCATCCACCGCCCGGCGCTGGGCGTCGTCGGCGACGAAGCCCTGTTGGGCGATGGCGTGTTGATAGGCAGCGAAGGGCGAGTCGAAAGTCATGCCCGCGATTATGACCTACAGGGAGATATCCAGCCGTGAAATCTTGCCCTGCTCGTTCAGCCGAAAGGTATAGCGCAGCTCCAGCGGGCTGCCGGGGAAATTGCCGGAGACCACATTGCTCACCAGCACCTTACCGGTGCGGTGTTGCACACTGAGCACCTCGACCCGCGGCTGGTAACGCCGTGCAGTGTCTTCCATCCAGCGCGCAATCGCGGCGGGGCCGACCTGGTGCTCGCCCTCATCGAACACATTCGCATCGTCGGCGAACCACTGGGCAACTGCTGAGGTGTCGCGGGTATTGGTCGCCGCAATATAAGCCTGGATGGCCGGGGCCAACTGAGACTGGGGCATGACACAGCTCCTTTTT
>NZ_JADDUM010000295.1 GCF_015163715.1 Pseudomonas cyclaminis | reverse complement strand
CCCCTCAAAAGTAGGGGATCGCTGTGCATTCCAGCGAGGAGCAAGCCAATCACCACAAAGAGGCAATGGGCGCTCCAGTTTGGTGCATGAACAAACTTGAACTTCACCCGCGCCGGGTTCTTCTAACAGGACTCGAAGTCTAATGGAGCGCAACCGTGCCCAGAATCATCTCGCCCCACACACCGGAGGCGCGCTGACCGATCACAGCGAACACAGCGCCAAGATCTTCGGTTCACCCAAGGACCGCCTGGACTTCTACCGCCGCGAGATCCAGTACGAAACCAGCATCCTCGCCAACCGCACCGATGCCTACCTCACGGCGCAGTCGTTTCTGGTCATCGCCTTTGTATCGGGCATGGGCAATCTCAATCCGGAGTGGGGCAAGCTGTTTACCCTGGTGGTGCCCGTCTTTCTAGCGGTGCTGGGCATCCTCAGCTCGCTCAACGCCTGGCCGGGCATTCGTGCGGCCTACGACATCATTGATCACTGGCATTACAAACAAAGCGAGCTGCTGCGCAGCGAGCCCGTGATGGGCCTGGCCTATGACGAGTCGCCGCTGTTCTCGGAAATGGAGTCGTCCCACAAGGGCTATCGCAAATCGCTGTTGTTTTCGATGCGCGCACCGTGGTTGTTCATGGCGTTCTGGCTATTGCTGGGGATGTATGCGTTCTACATCCAGATCGACAATCCCATCCGCTAAGCAATCGGACGGAACTTCAAGCGGCCTCGCGACGCCTTAATATCATGTAGGCCAAAGTAGAGGTGAGCACCATGAGCACGACTGACGACCCGCAAACCAGCAACCGTAACGACCCGGCGATTGACGGCGGCGAGCCGGCACCGTCGACGGCTGCGGATGCGCCAAAAGACCCGAATGCCGAGCGTGATCCCAAAGCCGAGGAGAACGCTTACAGCCCCGATTTCGAGCCTGAGCCTGAGCACAAGCCTGAAACCGATGCGGACATCGACACACAAGGCGGATAGAGGAGAGGGTCATGTCTGAAGAACTGGAAGAAGAAGAACTCAACGATCCGGGCAATGAAGACCCAGGCTCGCTGATGGATGATGCAGAAGTGCCGCTCCACGAGCCGGACGACGCGGTGGATGTGGGCAATACAGAAAAGCCCGATTAACCCCCCGTAGCAGCTGCCGAGCCCTGGCGAGGCTGCGTCGACGGCGTACCTGGCTCGGCAGCTGCTACGGGTATGAACGAAGCCTGGCAGTTGAAGCAAACGGTAACAACTGAAGTTGGAACACTCTCGCAAGCCAAGCACACACACGTCAGACAGCATCGCAGGAAGATACCTGCGCGGCTGGGGAACATTTCCTTCACTCCTACCGACCTTGGCTGATTATGACTGTTTCTGCTGCTACTGCCACCACTCGCCCCATTAGCGCCGCGCCGACAAATGCCAATTCTTGGGATGATCCCAAGGACACCTATGTCATTAAAAATACCCGGGGAAAATTCAACGAGAACCTGGTGAAAGACTTAAACAGCGGCAAAATGACACCTGATGTCAACAAAATCGTCGAGGCCGTGCTGTCACCAGGCAAAGCAGGTTTACCCAAAGTGCAAGTCAAGACCTTTGCCGTGGATGGTGTTCAAGCCAAGGACATCATATTCATTCAACGGGTACCGCCTGTACTTGATGGCCCTAACATCGTGCTTTATGTTCCGGAAAAAGACGGCAGTTCATACCAGTCTTTCAAAACTGTCGAAGACATGAACGCCTGGTTGAAAATACAAGCTAATGACACCACATCACTTAAGGCATTTACCCGACACTTTGCGCAGGACAGCGCCCCCGAAAAACAAGGCCGCGTCGCCGATACGCTGATCCGATTCAGAAGCAATGATATCAACGCCGTTGTTGGGCCTTATGCCAACGAAGGCGGCGATATATTTGGCCGGCTGGACAAGGAGCCATCCGCACCATCCGCTGCGGTTAACGGTTTGACAAATCTTAAGGAGGAACATACGTCACCGGAAGGACGGGTGCTTTATTCGGGACTGCGACCGGGTGGTACAAAAGTATTCTTTGAGTATGACGCCTACGGAAACTTTCAAGGTGAAGATAAAAAGGGCAATTTCTATTTTGTTAAAAACGGCTTGAACAGCCCCAAGCCGTTGGTGCCGATGACGGAAAGTGCATTCAAGCAAAAGGTTCGCAACGAAGCGCTCAACAATGTCGGTGCAAACGATACGCGGGGGCTCTACGAAGAACTTCTAAAGCACCTTGAACACCCCTCCGCGGGTATCGCCGATGCCTTGCAGGCATTCGGGGTGAATAAGAACACCGCCGACACCGTAGAACGGTACCTGGACAATCCCTTTAGCGCGCTGCTGGTTGATTTGAATACTAACAATCAGATCGGCAAGGTATTAGGCGTCGACAAACAAACCATGGACTCAGCATTGAAAGGGGCCGGCGATTTTGCGCAAGGGTTCGTTCCTTATTATGGGCAGGCGAGGGGGTTGGGATCGTTACTTGCCAAAGCGATCAGGAATGAGCCTCTCAGTGTTGAGGAGACACGGGACCTCGCTGATAACCTGGCATTGAAACCTGACAGCCCGGCATTAAAGAACCTGCCTGCGCCGCACACGCCTGGCAAGCCCTCCCTGCCCGCGTTACGTGAGCCGGTGGAAAGCCCTGCGCCCGAGGTCAAAGCAAAGGAAGCTCCACCCATTGAAGAGCCCGTCGCAGCGGTCAATCATCCGGGGTTCAAGAAGGTCTCGTTTGAGGGCGAAGAGAAGTACTTCGTTGCTGAAACGCCTGACGCCGGCGATGGCGAACATTACCTGTTGCGTGTAGAAGCGCCGGATGATCCTACGAAGTTAGTCAGCAGCAGCAAGGTTGCCAAACCTGACGAGAACGGTGTTTGGCGAAGGAGAGGGGTCAGCGGCGGTTCGGTCAAGGCAGAAGTGTTGAATCGCATCCGCAACCCATTGACGCCAGTCCTTGATGAGATCGCTATCACGGATATCCCCACTACCAATGCAAACGGCGTAACCCAATATCAGCACGACGCAAACCATTTAGCGGTCATGAAAAGGCGCGACGTCCTTCGCAAGGAATTTGGGCTGGATAATTATGGTGCGGTTCGCAGTGAGGTCTTTCAAACCAAGCTTGCCAGGCAAGTGGGCACAGACAGAGATGCCAACGGGAAGCTCTATGGTCAATGTGCAGAGTTGGCAGCCTATGCCGCGGAAAAGGTTAAAGGGGTGGCCAAAGAACAAGGTTACCGCACGTATATGGTCCAGATACCTGAGACCAACCACACCGTTGTGCTGCTGTCCAAGAATAGTTACCGCGCGGCGAAAGGGTGGATTGGGGACGCGAGTTCAAGTCCGACTCCATAACGGTTGATTTGTGGGAGGGAGTACTAAGCAAGAATAATCCTGGCGCCGCAGATGTGCTGATCAATGCGTCCAAGAAGCACGGTTACACGAAGGGCAAGCCCCCCGCTAGCATACAGGTGGAAATGAAAGCCCATTAATCAAAGGGGGCAAATGACGGCATTCCCCCTCCCGCTGAATCTCACCGCTCCAACAACAAGCGCTCCAACGCTGCTGCGGATAACGGCCGGCTGAACAGGTAGCCCTGGATCTGATCACAGCCGGCCTCTTTCAAAAACGCCAGTTGCGCCTGGGTTTCCACGCCTTCGGCCACCACGCGCAGTTCCAGGCTGTGGGCCAGTTCGATAATCGTGCGGGTAATTGCCGCATCCTGCGGGTTGGTTGTTACTTCACGGATAAACGCGATGTCGATCTTCAACGTATCGATGGGGAAGCGGCGCAGGTACGCCAGGCTTGAGTAGCCGGTGCCAAAGTCGTCGATGGAAATCTTCACGCCCATGGCGCGCAAACGCTGCAGGCTGGCGATGGTGTGCTGGGTGTTTTCCATCAGCGAGCCTTCCGTAAGCTCCACTTCCAGCCAGTGCGACTCGACCCCGGTGCTTGCCAGGATCTGGCTGATATCGGCAATCAGGTCACCCTCGATCAGTTGATGGCCGGATACGTTGACTGAGACTTCCACAGCGCCTATGTCGCTGCACTGCCACTCGGCGATCTGCTGGCACACCTGTTCGATTACCCAGCGACCCACGGGCACAATCAGCCCCAAGCTTTCCAGGATCGGCACGAATACTGCGGGGGACACGGCGCCGTAACCGGGCCGGTCCCAGCGCAGCAAGGCTTCCAATGCGCAGATATTGCCGTTGGCCAGCTCGACTTTGGGCTGGTAGTGCAGGGCGAACTCATTGCGTTCAACGGCCTCGCGCAGGGCTTGCTCCAGGTCGATGCGCACGCGATCATGCACATCTCCTCGCGGTGCTTGGGCGGTGTGCTCCTGCAACCGTTGTTCCAACTGTTCGCTGTGCTGCTTCAACTGGTCACCATGGGCTTTGAGCCGCAGCAGGTTGCGTACCCGCAGCCACAATTCCACGCGCTCCACCGGCTTGCTGATGAACTCCTCAGCGCCAGTCTCCAACCCGCTGACCCGCGCACTGGAGTCGCTCAACGCCGAAAGCATGATGATCGGGATGTTCGCCGTGGCCGGGTTGCCCTTGAGCTGGCTGGCGACCTCGTAGCCGTCCATGCC
>NZ_JADDUM010000294.1 GCF_015163715.1 Pseudomonas cyclaminis | reverse complement strand
CCCCCCAAATCACTGTCGAATTACGGCCAGCGTGGTTTAACGGGGCGCCTTAGATCAAGATCAAGATCAAAAGCAAGATCAAAAGCAAGATCAAGGGCGGCTTGCTTCGCATCGTGGTTACCGTTGGACTACTTCACAGTTATGTAGATACCGATGTAGCGCGTCCTCAGCGCTTTACACACACAAACAACGCGTTCCCGCTCGTGCCACCCCAAGGCGTAATCCGCTCATAGTCATGCTCAAAAACCTGCACTTCAAAATGTGCCTGCAACAACTGTTGCAACTCGACGAAACTCAGCGCGACCATGGCGTGCTCGTCCTGCCAAGCCTGCGTCACGCCCGCCGTGGTCTTCTCGATACTCAGGCGCAACGCCTGCTGCTCGCCCTCCCCGCTGTAGTGCCAGCCGGAACCGAAAGTGAACTGGCTGCCTTCCCACTCAACGCTATGACGCACCAGCAAACGGTTGTCGATGTGCAACTTGTCCACCGCGTTGAAGCAGAACACACCGTTTTCAGCGAGCGCAGCGTGCACGCTGGCAAGGCAAGCGCGCAGTTGGGCCAGGCTGGCGTTGTAATGGGTCGAGTACAGAAAGCAGGTGATCAGGTCTTGCGCGTCGTCCACCTGGAAACCCGCCATGTCCTGGCAGCTGAACTGTGCCTCGGGGCACCGCCGTTGCGCGAGGTCGAGCATCGGCTGGCTGATATCCAGGCCGGCGCTGCGGTAGCCGAAGTCGAGGAAATGGCGCACGTGAGGGCCGGTACCACAGGCCAGGTCCAGGTGCCGGCGTCCGCTATTGCCGAACAGTTGGTGCAGGCGATGCACGCTGTGGCTTTGTGCGCGGTAGTCGATGTCGGCACACATCAGGTCGTAGTAGAGGGACAGGTCGGTGTACAGCGCGTTGGAGGACATAGGTGGCCAGAAGGAGCGGCGGGAATTTCGCGGCGGCATGGTAACTCAGTCCGGCGCGATAACCGCTACACTCGCGCTTCAATCATCCGCCAAGGAGGCAACCATGGGCACGCGTGGGCAAGACCGACAGATCGACAACATCGAGTTCAACGTGGGCGACATCGCCCGTAGCAAAGCCTTCTACGGCGCAGTGTTCGGCTGGACATTCGTGGATTACGGGCCTACTTACACCGAGTTCAGCGATGGCCGGCTGACGGGTGGGTTTACGACGGGAGAGCCAGTTCGACCGGGTGGGCCGTTGGTGATTCTGTATGCGGCGGATCTTGAGGGTGCGCAACAGCGGATCAAGTCCGCAGGCGCTGTGATAAGCCGCGAGACGTTTGCGTTCCCCGGCGGGTGCAGGTTCCACTTCATTGATCCCGATGGTTACGAATTGGCGGTGTGGAGCCTTCAACAATAAGCTGATGCGCAACAAAAAAGGGGCAGGCCTGTGACCTGCCTCTAGTTTCAGCGTGCCTGGTAATCGGCAACCAACTTGTCCAAAAACATAAATAGCTTCTGGTTCATTTGATCATATTCGTTGGCCCGCAACTCGGCGGGCTGCTGAACGAATCGCTGATCAACGAGCGCTCGCAATTGCACATCGGATGCCTGGATCAACTGTTCCACGACGTCTTGTGTGAGTTCCATATGGCATTGGAAGCCATAGACCAAAGGGGTGTATTCGACGATCTGACGCGGACAACCCTCGCTTCTCGCGATGATTTTTGCGTCCGGCGTGAGCCCTGGCATGTCATTGTGCCAATGGCCGACGTCCAAGGTTTCCCCAAAATGCGAGAACTTCGGATTCGCCAAGCCCTCGTGGGTCAGATAAATCGGGAACTTGCCAATTTCCTTTTCGGGACTGTGGCTGAACGTCGCGCCCAGGGCTTCACCGATCAATTGCGCCCCCAGGCACACTCCAACCACAGCACGTCGGGACGAAATGGCTTCATTAATGAGCGCACACTCGGCAGCGGCATTGAAATGCGCACATTGCGCCTGCGTAGTTGCCGGATCTTGTGGGCCACCCAACACCACCAACAGGTCGAACGATGCCGCGCTGGCTGGCAGCGCATCGTGCAGGTACACGTGTGAATAAGTGGCGTGATAGCTGCGAGCTTTTACCCAGTCTTCAAATGCACCGGGTGCTTCGTAGGATTCATGCACCAAAAAATGGACTTTCAATTCTTCACCCTCACATTCAGCGAACGTCGCATGACCATCAGAACCAAGCCCTTCCGGACCACCGACAAAGACACAAACGAATACTAATGACACCTCGTGTCATTAGCAAGACTCATCTTCATCAGCACTCATGAATCCTTGCCGCCTTCCCCTCTGGCGCTACTGCAACGGCACATAAATATCGGTTTGCCATTGATCCTGCGGCGTTTCGGGGTAAATGCTCAGGTAGTCGAAAAACAGTGGCTGGTCGCGAAGCTCCTCGCCGCTGCTTGGGAGCCAGTCGCGATAGATCGGATAAATCGACTCTGCGATGTGGTCCGGTGAACCCACGTGACGCACCACCACGCAACGCCCCCCGGGGATAACGCGCTCGGTGACGCCGTACTCGTTCGCGGCGACCGCCTCGTTGATCTCGCCGCAAATGGCGAACCGGAACTCATCGGCCGGCGTCGTTTCGGGGTTGCCGAACGGAATGCCAAAGCTGCGACTGGATGCCACCGGCGACTGTCCGCTCTGCATGCGCCAATGGATAAATCGACGCACGCTCTCACTCACCCGTCCTGGTGCGCCGCGATGCTCGAAGGCTGCAACCCTGACCTCATGAAACTGCACAATTCGTACCTGCATGATGATGCGCCTGGAAAAATGGGGAATGCTGAACACTGCACGCCAGACCTGCCAATTCGGTTGCTTTCTGAAAGCACTCGGCGCTATGCCAAAGGCCCGCCTGAATGCCCTGGAAAACGCCTCCGGGCTTTCAAACCCCGCGCCCAAGGCGGCTTCCAGTACCGAATAATCCGCACGGGAAGACAAACCATGGGCTGCACGTCGTAGTCGCATCAGTTGCACATAACGCGAAACCGGCACCCCCCACAAACCCAGTGAATTGCCGATGGAAGTGAAACGCCGAGAAGTTCGCCACTTGGCTCAGCGCCTTCACCGACAGGTCCCCTTCGAGATTCGCGTCGATGTAGGCGAGTACAGCGTTGAAGCGCTGGGTGTAGGCGGCGTTGCTTGGCGAGTCAGACACTGGTTGGAAGCTCCGGAATATGCGCTGGGGAGTAGAATCGACTATATCGGCAGGCATGTGCCTAGCCGTGTTTGCTGAGGTGTAGGCGTCAGGAGAAGACCTGGCCTGCCAATCAAAGGGCGCAGATTGACAAGACAGTCATCCAACAGCAGCTAGACTTCACGGACCATTGACTCTGTGGAGACTGGCCATGACCCACAAAAACACCCTCTGCCTCTGGTACAACGGCACTGCCGAAGAGGCTGCCACCTTCTACGCCGACACCTTTCCCGACAGCGCGGTGAATGCGGTGCACCGCGCACCGGGAGATTACCCGTCCGGCAAACAGGGCGATGTATTGACCGTCGAATTCACGGTGCTCGGCATCCCCTGCATCGGCCTGAATGGCGGCCCGATCTTTCCCCACACCGAGGCATTTTCCTTCCAGGTGGCCACCGATGACCAGGCCGAAACCGACCGGTACTGGAACGCTATCATCGACAACGGCGGCCAACCCAGCGCGTGCGGCTGGTGCAAGGACAAATGGGGCCTGTCGTGGCAGATCTCACCGCGGGTGCTGACACAGGCCGTGACCAACCCGGATCCGGCCGTCGCCAAGCGTGCGTTCGAGGCGATGATGACCATGAGCAAGATCGACATCGCGGCGATTGAGGCCGCGATAAAAGGCTGAGGCACTCGTGGGTAAAAAAGCCTCACGGGCACGTTGACACACTTCGTAATATTCCCTGAAGATGGAGCCCTTCTTCAGGGTGTGTCAGCTGATGTCCGCAACCTCTTTCGTTAACCGCTCCGTGATTGGCTTGATTGCCAAGGCGGCAGGTTGCGTTGCGCACGCCCTCAAATCGAAGAAACAGTCGCTCATGTGATCGGGGCGCGCTGTCCCGTCAGATGAGCTGACAGGACATTGAGCGCGGACTCCCTCCTCCCTTGCACAATTGCCCATGCCCCTCTGACGGTGACTTGATCGGTCAACCTTCAGGAGTAAGTGCATGTCATCGTTTCAAGGTATCTGGGTTCCCGTGGTCACGCCGTTTCAGGACGGCGCCATCGATTTTAGCGGCCTGCACCGACTGGTCAGCCACCTGCTGGCAAAGCATGTGGCCGGGATCATGGTCTGCACCACCACCGGCGAAGCCGCGTCGCTCAGCCGCCAGGAACAACTGGCGGTGCTGGATGCGGTATTGCAATGGGTGCCCGCCCACCGGGTGGTGATGGGCCTGGCGGGCAATAACCAGATGGAGTTGCTGCAATTTCAGGCCGAGATTCTCACGCGCCCGGTGGCGGGTCTGCTGGTGCCGGCGCCGAGTTACATCCGCCCGTCCCAGGCGGGCCTTGAAGCGTTCTTCCGCACGGTGGCCGATGCGTCCAGCGTGCCGGTGATTCTCTACGACATCCCCTACCGCACGGGGGCGACCTTCGAGCAGGCCACCTTGCTGAACATCGTCGAGCACGAGCGCATCGTCGCGATCAAGGACTGCGGCGGCAACCTGGGCAATACGCTCGCGCTGCTGGCCAGTGGCAAGGTGGATGTGTTGTGTGGCGAGGATATCCAACTCTTCAACGCACTGTGCCAGGGGGCGACCGGCGCGATTGCCGCGTCGGCCCATGTGCACACCGAAGAGTTTGTGGCGCTTTGGCAGCAGGTACGGGATAACCAACTGGCCGAGGCCCGCGCCACGTTTTTTCAGCTGTTGCCGTTGATCAACACAATGTTCATCGAGCCCAACCCGGCGCCTGTGAAAGCCGCACTGGCGTTGCAGGGCCTGATTGGCAGCGAGTTACGCGCCCCCATGCAGCGGGCCAGTGCGGCCACGGTGGCCCAGTTGACCACGCTGCTGCGATAACCGGTACACCTGTGGCCAGGGCACGCCCTCGCCACAGGTACGACGTCGCCCATGCGCCAAAAAAAGACAGCGAGCCGACCGTCCGGTTGCGACTCAGCCAATACCGACCTAGTGTTTCCTGTCTGCCTTGCGTACCCAGGTGACGACATGCCCACGCCTTCACGCCCCGCCGTACTTGAACTGATCGGCAACACGCCGCTGGTGCGGGTCAGCCGCTTTGATACCGGCCCCTGCACACTGTTCCTCAAGCTGGAATCCCAAAACCCCGGCGGCTCCATCAAGGACCGCATTGGCCTGGCCATGATCGACGCCGCCGAGCGCGACGGGCGCCTGCACCCCGGCGGCACAATCATCGAGGCCACCGCCGGCAACACCGGCCTGGGCCTGGCGCTGGTGGGCCGGGCCAAGGGCTATCGGGTGGTGCTGGTGGTGCCGGACAAGATGTCCACGGAGAAAGTGCTGCACCTCAAGGCCATGGGCGCCGAAGTGCATATCACCCGTTCCGATGTGGGCAAGGGCCACCCCGAGTACTACCAGGACATCGCCGCACGGCTGGCCCAGGAGATTCCCGGTTCATTCTTCGCCGACCAGTTCAACAACCCGGCCAATCCCCAGGCCCACGAAACCAGCACCGCGCCGGAGATCTGGGCGCAAACCCAGCACGACGTGGATGCAATCGTGGTCGGCGTCGGTTCCGCTGGCACGCTCACCGGCCTGACCCGATTCTTCCAGCGCGTGCAACCGGAACTGGAGATGGTACTGGCCGATCCGGTGGGTTCGGTGATGGCCGAATACAGCCGCAGCGGCCAGTTGATCACTCCCGGCTCGTGGGCCGTGGAAGGCATTGGCGAGGACTTCATCCCGTCGATTGCCGACCTGTCCAGCGTGCGCCACGCCTATTCCATCAGTGATCAAGACAGCTTCGACCACGCCCGCCAACTGCTCAAGGCCGAGGGAATTCTCGGCGGTTCCTCCACCGGCACCCTGCTCGCCGCCGCGCTGCGTTATTGCCGTGAACAGACCACGCCCAAGCGCGTGGTCAGTTTTGTGTGCGATACCGGTACACGCTACCTGTCGAAGGTCTACAACGACCAATGGATGACCGATGCAGGCCTGCTGCATTACACCCACTACGGCGACCTGCGCGACCTGATCGCCCGCCGTTTCGAAGACGGCCGCGTGATCAGCGTGAGCCCCGACGACACCTTGCTCACCGCCTTCCAGCGCATGCGCCTGGCCGATGTGTCGCAACTGCCGGTGCTGATCAACGGCCGTGAACTGGTGGGGGTGATCGACGAGTCCGACATCCTGCTGGGCCTGCACCACGACGCCGCGCACTTCACGATGATCGTCGCCAGCGCCATGACCGACCACCTGCAAACCCTGGCCCCCAGCGCCAGCCTGATCGAACTGCAAGCCGAACTGGATCGTGGCCTGGTCGCCATCATTGCCGACGCAGACGGCTTTTACGGCCTGATCACCCGCGTCGACCTGCTCAACCACCTGCGGAGATCCCTTGCATGAGCCAGCCTGACAAAAGCGCGTTTGCCACCCGTGTGATTCACGCCGGGCAATTCCCCGACCCCACCACCGGCGCGCTGATGCCGCCGATCTACGCCAACTCCACCTACCTGCAAGACAGCCCCGGCGTGCACAAGGGCTTCGACTACGGCCGCTCCCACAACCCCACGCGCTTTGCCCTGGAGCGGTGCGTGGCGGACCTTGAAGGCGGCAGCCAGGCGTTTGCCTTTGCATCCGGGCTGGCGGCGATTTCCACGGTGCTGGAGTTGTTGGACGCGGGCGCGCACATCGTCTCCGGCAATGACCTGTATGGCGGCACCTTCCGGCTGTTCGACAAGGTGCGCCAGCGCAGCGCCGGGCACCGTTTCAGCTTTGTGGATTTGAGTGATGTGCCGGCGTTTGAAGCGTCCCTGCAAGACGACACGCGCATGGTCTGGGTCGAAACCCCGAGCAACCCGCTGCTGAGCCTGACGGACCTGGCCGCCATCGCGCAGATCTGCCGGGCCCGCGGGATCATCTGCGTGGCCGACAACACCTTCGCCAGCCCGTGGATCCAGCGCCCGCTGGAGCTGGGGGTCGATGTGGTGGTGCACTCCACCACCAAATACCTCAATGGCCACTCCGATGTGATCGGCGGTATTGCCATCGTCGGCGACAACCCCGAATTGGCTGAACGCCTGGGCTTTCTCCAGAACTCGGTGGGCGCCATCGCCGGCCCCTTCGACGCCTTCCTGACCCTGCGCGGCGTGAAAACCCTGGCCCTGCGCATGGAGCGTCATTGCAGCAACGCCCTGGACCTTGCCACCTGGCTGGAACAGCAGCCGCAGGTCTCACGGGTGCACTACCCCGGCCTCGCCTCACACCCGCAACACGCCCTGGCACGTCGGCAAATGCGCGGCTTTGGCGGGATGATTTCGGTGGACCTGAACACCGACCTGGCGGGCGCCGCACGCTTTCTGGAGAACGTAAAGATCTTCGCCCTGGCCGAAAGCCTGGGCGGCGTTGAAAGCCTGATCGAACACCCGGCGATCATGACCCATGCCAGCATCCCGGCGGCAACGCGGGCGCAGTTGGGCATTGGTGACGGGCTGGTGCGGTTATCGGTGGGGGTTGAGGACGTCGATGATCTGCGGGCGGATTTGGCGCAGGCGTTGGCCCGCATCTAACTGCGCTACCGGGTTTGCGGGGGGAGCGGGCTTCTGTGGTAAGCAGGGGGACTTATGGTGAACAGACTTCTGTGGTGAGCAGAGGGACTTATGGTGAACAGGCTTCTGTGGTGAGCGGGCTTGCCCCGCGCTGGGTGGCGAAGCCGCCCTAAACCAGGCGATCGGGTTCTTGCTGATGCTGCGCGGTGCTTGCTATTGGGGCCGCTTCGCAGCCCAGCGCGGGGCAAGCCCGCTCACCACAACAGCCTGCTCACTACAGTGTTATGTGTAAGCCTTTGAGAGTTGTGTAGATACCCATGCTCATCGGGCCCTCCCACATGTTGACCTTCCTCGGCCAAGCACCTCAAAGCTGCCGTTTATCCTG
>NZ_JADDUM010000293.1 GCF_015163715.1 Pseudomonas cyclaminis | reverse complement strand
CGGCATCGTGGTGCCCGCGCCCGGCAACAACCCGCCCCCAGGCGGCGGCAACAGCAGCGCGCCCATCCAGGCCGGGAGCAAGGTCAGCCAGGGCCAGGTGCTGTTCGGCCTGGCGAATATCGAACGGCTGAAGATCGTCGCCAAAGTCTCGGAATTGGACATCAACCAATTGCATCAGGGCCAGGCGGTGGAAGTCATGGGCGACGGGTTTGATGGCGAGCGGCTGACCGGCTCGGTCAGTGTGGTCAGCGGCTTGGCGATGGCCAGCGACAGCCAGGGCAGCGCGCAGTTTCCAGTGACGTTGTCGATCCCCAAGCTGACCCCGCAACAGTTGCAGCGGGTGCGTCTGGGCATGAGTGCGCGGTTGACCATCGTCACCTACAACAACGAGCAGGCGATTGTGGTGCCCGCGCAGGCGGTCGTTGGCGGTGAGGTGGAGTATCGGGAGGCGATGGACAAACCGGTGGAGCGAGTCAAGGTCACGACCGGGCAAGCGACGGCGCAAGGGGTTGAAGTCTTCGGCCTGAAACCCGGCCTTGTGAAGCTCTCACAATAATGGATGGTTCACATGTGGGAGGGGGCATGGGTATCTACACAACTCTCAAAGGCTTACACATAACACTGTGGTGTGGTGAGCGGGCTGTTGTGGTGAGCGGGCTTGCCCCGCGCTGGGCTGGCGCCAGAGCCCCATCAAGCCGCCCCCGTTTTTCCAGACAA
>NZ_JADDUM010000292.1 GCF_015163715.1 Pseudomonas cyclaminis | reverse complement strand
GGGCTGCTTCGCAGCCCGGCGCAGGGCAAGCCTGCTCACTACAGAAGCCCGCGGGTGGTTAGACGACATCCACACCGACGTGGATAGCATCATGCCGCCAGAACTCCAGGTCGCAATCGATCAACCGCTGGTGCTGGTCATAGTTGACCCGGGCAATCCTCAAGCCCGGGCTACCCACCGACACGCGCAATGCGCCGGCGGCTTCTACCGGCAGAGATGTCGGCACAATCTCGAAGCGCACCCGCCCGTAATGCAAGTCGTACTTGCGCGCATACAACTCGGTCATCGACTGGTTCAGGTCACACTCGAGAATCCCCGGGAAATACTGCGGGTTCAGGTAGTGCTCCACGTACAACACCAAACGGCCATCGATCCGCCGGTGCCGGCAGATCTGGATCACGCTGGACAAGGCCGGCAGTTGCAACCACGCACACACCGCCGCCGACGCCGGTTGCAGCCGCGCAGAAATCACTTCGGTGGAGGCCACGCGGCCCTGATCGTTGACCATTGCGTGAAAGTGGCTGCGCTGCATCAGGTTGTAGGCCAACCGCGGCGGGGACACGAACCAGCCACGGCGTTCCTCGCGATAAATCTGCCCTTGGGCCTCCAGTTGTAACAAGGCTTCCCGCACAGTAATCCGGGTGGTACCAAACAACTCGCTGAGCTTGCGCTCGGCAGGCAATTTGCTGGCAGGCGGCAAAAGTCCATGATCGATCTGCTCTTGCAGCGCCAGGCCGATGGAGGTCACCGCCTTGATTGCCTCATCACGCATCAACGTTACCTTTCTGGACTAGACCAGCACCGTTCAGGTGCATAAAACGCTCCGCAATCGGGCCTTTGCGACTGCGTGCAAGCGTAGGCATTACAGATGACCGACAGATGACAGCCCGCATGAAGTGCATGCCGCATGTCTTGCAATACATCGGCCAAGTCCAGAGCCTGCGGGCACTTGGGCATGGTCTACGCTCAGTCTGTGCTGAGCGACATCGGCAGGTTAAAAACGACATCGACATGAAACTGTCATCCATCGAGCCTAGATTGGCTCAGGTATTGCTCTGACCTAGACCAACACCACCGCAAACGTTCATAAAAACGCAGCGTTGAAAACGCCCAAAGGAGCTTCGGATGAAACAGCTTTTCCTGGCATCACTGTTAGGCTCGACCATTGCCATGTGCACCGCCGCCATGGCCGCTGATACCGATCTAAAAACTCTCGAAGCCGCCGCGAAAGCGGAAGGCGCCGTCAACAGCGTCGGCATGCCCGATGACTGGGCCAACTGGAAAGGCACCTGGGAAGACCTGGCCAAGACCTACGGCCTCAAGCACATCGACACCGACATGAGCTCGGCCCAGGAAATCGCCAAGTTCAAGGCCGAAAAAGACAATGCCAGCGCCGATATCGGCGACGTCGGCGCCGCGTTCGGCCCGATTGCGGTGAAGCAGGACGTCACCCAGCCGTACAAGCCGTCCACCTGGGCTTCGGTGCCGGATTGGGCAAAAGACAAGGACGGTCACTGGGCCCTGGCCTACACCGGCACTATCGCCTTTATCGTCAACAAGAAGCTGCTGCACGGTTCCGAAGTCCCTACCAGTTGGGCCGACCTGCAAACCGGCAAATACAAAGTCTCCGTGGGTGACGTCAGCACCGCGGCGCAGGCGTCCAACGCCGTGCTGGCTGCCGCCATCGCCAACAAAGGCGATGAAAAGAACATCGCGCCAGGCCTGCAGTTCTTCACCAAGATTGCCCAGCAAGGACGACTCGGCCTGTCCAACCCGACCATCGCCACCATGGAAAAAGGCGAAGTCGAAGTGGGCATCGTCTGGGACTTCAACGGCCTGAGCTACAAAGCCAAGATGGCCAACCCGGATGATTACGTGGTGCTGATCCCCTCGGACGGCTCGGTAAAATCCGGCTACACCACCATCATCAACAAATACGCCAAGCACCCGAACGCCGCCAAGCTGACCCGCGAATACATCTTCAGCGACGCCGGCCAACTCAACCTGGCCAAGGGCAATGCGCGTCCGATCCGTGCGGAAACCGACCTCAAACTGCCGGCCGAGATCGCCAAGAACCTGATCCCGGGCGAGCAGTACACCAAGGCCAACCCGCAACCGATCAAGGACGCGGATGCCTGGGAAGCAACGTCCAAGAAGCTGCCGCAGCTGTGGAACGAGCAGGTCATCGTAGAGATGAAGTAAGCCGATCACCCACATTAGAGACACTGTGGAGATCCAATATGGGAGGGGGCTTGCCCCCGATTGCAGTGGGTCAGTTATGGATTCAACCACTGACACACCCTCATCGGGGGCAAGCCCCCCCCAAAGTTTATTGTTGCGGAGCGTCTCCCCCCATGAAGCACAACGTCATCCTTGTCGTGCTCGATGGCCTCAACTTCGAGGTCGCGAGGCACGCCATGGGGCACTTGCAGGCCTATGTCGGCGCAGGACGCGCAGCTCTCTACACGCTGGAATGTGAACTGCCCTCGCTGTCCCGCCCACTGTATGAATGCATCCTCACCGGCGTGCCACCGATCCAGAGCGGTATCGTGCATAACCAGGTCGTGCGCTTGTCGAACCAGCGCAGCATTTTCCATTACGCCACCGACGCCGGCCTGACCACAGCGGCGGCGGCTTACCACTGGGTCAGCGAGCTATATAACCGCACGCCCTTTCTCGCGGCCCGTGATCGTCACACCGACGACAAGGCGCTGGCGATCCAGCACGGGCATTTCTACTGGAATGACCACTACCCCGATTCCCACCTGTTCGCCGACGCCGAAAGCCTGCGACTCAAGCATTCGCCGGACTTCCTGCTGGTACACCCGATGAACATCGACGACGCCGGCCACAAGCACGGCCTCGACAGCGCGCAATACCGCAACAGTGCGCGCTCGGCCGACATCATCCTGGCTGATTACCTGCAAGCCTGGATCGACGCTGGCTACCAGGTATTGGTAACCGCCGACCACGGCATGAACAACGACCGCTCCCACAACGGCCTGCTGCCGGAAGAACGGCAAGTGCCGCTGTTCGTCCTCGGCGACGCCTTCAGCCTGGGCGCCAACGCTACGCCGAAACAGACCGACCTGTGCGGCACCGTCTGCGAACTGCTGGGCGTGCCCCACGACAAACCTGTATGCCGGGAGCTGTTGAAATGACCCGAGGCAAATGGCTGGCCCTGCTATGCCTGGTGCCCTTCGCACTGTTCTTTATCGTGTTCGAGATCGCCCCGCTGGTGTGGGTGCTGGTCAACAGCCTGCAAACCGAAGAAGCCGGCTGGGGCCTGGAAAACTTCACCCGGATCTTCAGCTCGAAGTTCTACCGGCAAGCGATCCAGTTCAGCCTGGAGATCAGTTTTTACTCGAGCATTTTCGGCATCGTCATCGCCACCCTCGGCAGTTATTCGCTACGCCGCGTCGATGGGCCGCTGCGCAACTTCGTCACCGCCTTTGCCAACATGACCAGCAACTTTGCCGGCGTGCCCCTGGCGTTCGCGTTCATCATTTTGCTCGGGTTCAACGGCAGCATCACCCTGATGCTCAAGCAGGCCGGGATCATTCAGGACTTCAACCTGTATTCCAAGACCGGGCTGATCATCCTCTACACCTACTTCCAGATCCCCCTCGGCGTGCTGTTGCTGTACCCGGCCTTCGATGCGCTGCGGGAAGACTGGCGTGAGTCGGCGGCGTTGCTCGGCGCGAATGGCTGGCAGTTCTGGCGGCATATCGGTTTGCCGGTGCTGACGCCTGCACTGCTGGGCACCTTCGTGATCCTGCTGGCCAATGCGCTGGGTGCCTACGCCACGGTCTACGCCTTGACCACCGGCAACTTCAACGTGCTGCCGATCCGTATCGCGGGGCTGGTCTCCGGCGATGTGTCCCTGGATCCGAACATGGCCAGCGCCCTGGCCGTGGTGCTGGTGGCGCTGATGACCCTGGTCACGGTGGTCCATCAACTGCTGCTCAAGAGGAGCTACCATGTCTCGCGCTGAAGCCGGCCCGGCCTCCCTCTACCACCGTGTAGTGGTGTACCTGCTGTTTGCGATCCTGGTGTTGCCGCTGGTGGGCACCTTTGTCTACTCCATCGCCAGCAGTTGGTCGGCGACCATCCTGCCGGCTGGCTTCACTGTGAAGTGGTACGTGCAGTTGTGGAGCGACCCGCGCTTTCTGATGGCCTTCGGTCAATCGCTGCTGGTGTGCGTGGGCGCGTTGATCCTGTCGGTGGTGCTGATCCTGCCGTTGCTGTTCGTGGTGCATTACCACTTTCCCAAGCTCGACGCGCTGATGAACATCCTGATCCTGCTGCCTTTCGCGGTACCACCCGTGGTGTCATCGGTGGGCCTGCTGCAACTCTACGGTTCCGGGCCGTTGGCGATGGTCGGCACGCCGTGGATTCTGATCGGCTGCTACTTCACCGTGGCGCTGCCGTTCATGTACCGGGCAATCACCAACAACCTGCAAGCCATCAACCTGCGCGACCTGATGGACGCCTCGCAACTGCTGGGCGCGAGCACCTGGCAGGCGGCGATCTTCGTGGTCCTGCCCAACTTGCGTAAAGGTCTGATGGTGGCGCTGTTGCTGTCGTTCTCGTTCCTGTTCGGTGAGTTCGTGTTCGCCAACATCCTGGTGGGCACCCGCTACGAAACCCTGCAGGTCTACCTCAACAACATGCGCAACAGCAGCGGCCACTTCACCAGTGCCGTCGTGATTTCCTATTTCTTCTTTGTGCTGGTGCTGACCTGGGCCGCCAATACCTTGAACAAGGACAAAAGCCAATGAGCTTCGTCAGCGTCCAACACTTGCAAAAGGGCTACGCCGGCACGCCGGTGTTCAGTGATATCAACTGCGAAATTGCCAAGGGCGAGTTCGTCACCCTGCTCGGCCCGTCCGGCTGCGGCAAGTCGACCCTGCTGCGCTGCATCGCCGGCCTGACCTCTGTGGACAGTGGGAAAATTCTGCTCGATGGCCAGGACATCGTCCCGCTGAGCCCGCAGAAAAGAAACATCGGCATGGTGTTCCAGAGCTATGCACTGTTCCCCAACATGACCGTGGAACAGAACGTCGCCTTCGGCCTGCGCATGCAAAAGGTCAACGCCGACGACAGCCACAAGCGCGTGCAGGAAGTGCTGCAACTGGTGGAACTCAAGGACCTGGCCGGGCGTTACCCGCACCAGATGTCGGGCGGTCAGTGCCAGCGCGTGGCCCTTGCCCGTTCGCTGGTGACCCGCCCGCGCCTGTTGCTGCTGGATGAGCCGCTGTCGGCGCTGGACGCACGGATTCGCAAGCACCTGCGTGAGCAGATCCGTCAGATCCAGCGTGAGCTGGGGCTGACCACGATTTTCGTGACCCATGACCAGGAAGAAGCCCTGACCATGTCCGACCGCATCTTCCTGATGAACCAGGGCAAGATCGTGCAGAGCGGCGATGCCGAGACCCTCTATACGGCGCCGGTCGACGTGTTCGCCGCCGGATTTATCGGCAACTACAACCTGCTGGATGCCGATAAGGCCAGTCAGTTGCTGCAACGCCCGATCAGCGGGCGCATCGCGATTCGCCCCGAGGCCATCGAGCTGAGCCGCAGCGGCGAGCTGGATGCACTGGTGCGCAGCCACAGCCTGCTGGGCAACGTCATCCGCTACCGCATCGAAGCCCGCGGCGTTGAACTGGTGGTGGACGTGCTCAACCGCTCTGCGGACGATCTGCACCCGGACGGTCAACGCCTGGCACTTTCCATCGACCCCAGTGCACTGTGTGAAGTAGCCTGATGCAACGATTTACAAAGAGAGCGTGACAGATGGCATTGGTAATTTTTGATCTGGACGACACCCTGATCCACGGCGACTGCGCCACCCTGTGGAGCGAGCAGATGGGCCGCCTGGGCTGGGTTGACCGTGAGTCGTTCATGCGCAAGAACAACGAACTCATGGACGCCTACAGCCGCGGCGAACTGGCCATGGAAGACTTCATGGACTTCAGCCTGGAGCCGATGATCGGCCGCACCCCGCAAGAGATTGATCACTTGGTCGAGCCGTGGGTGGAGGACGTGATTGAACCGTTGATCTACAGCGACGCCACCAAGACCATCGCCAGGCACCGAGCCAACGGCGACCGGATTCTGGTGATCTCGGCATCGGGCACCCATCTGGTGAAACCGATTGCCGCGCGCATCGGTATCGATGAAGTACTGGGCATTGAGCTGGACGTCAGCCATGGCGTGTACAGCGGCCGTACCGTCGGTGTACTGACCTATCGCGAAGGCAAGATCACGCGGTTGCTGGAGTGGTTGGAGCAGGAAGGTGAAACGCTGGAGGGGGCCTATTTTTATTCGGATTCGCGCAATGATTTGCCGTTGCTGCTCAAGGTGGATCACCCGCAGGTGGTGAACCCGGACCCGGTGTTGCGCACGCACGCTGAAAAGGCAGGTTGGCCGATCCACCATTGGGTCTGACTCAACTGAGATCCAAAGGTGGGAGGGGGCGAGCCCCCTCCTTTGACCCTGTTCGAATCCGGGATCAGGCCAGGCTTTCGTCAATCACCAGCACCAGTTTCCCGGCGATCTGATTGGTCGCCAGCTCCGCAAACGCCGCCTCCGCGTCTTTGATCGCAAAGGTCTTGGCCAATTGCGGGCTCAGTCGCCCGTCACCAAACAGCGGCCACACATGCTGGCTCAGATCACTGAACAGATCCGCCTTGAACTGATCACTGCGGCTGCGCAAAGTCGATCCGAGCAACTGCACGCGCTTGCCCAACACCTGCGCCAAATCGATCTGCGCCTCGCGGCCGCCCATCAACCCGATCAACACCCAACGTCCATCCAGCGCCAGCAGCTTGAGGTCCAGCGCCGCATAGTTGCCACCCACCGGGTCGAGGATCACATCGAACGGCCCGAAGTCGCGCAGCCCTTCGATCCCGTCGGTACGTACCACGCCGCCCTGGGCGCCCAACTCCTCGCAATAAGCCAGGCGCTCTGCCGAGCCGACACTGACCCAACACGGGCTGCCAAACGCCTTGCACAGCTGGATGGCCGCCGAGCCCACGCCACTGGCACCGGCATGCAGCAGCACTTTCTCGCCGGGCTTGAGGCCTGCCAGCTGGAATAGATTGAGCCAGGCGGTGCTGTACACCTCGGGCAAAGCCGCCGCTTCAATCAACGACAAACCTTCCGGCACCGGTAGCACGTGGCGCGCATCCACCACCACTTCTTCGGCCATGCCACCCCCGGCGAGCAAGGCACAGACGCGATCGCCCACTTGCCACGAAGAACCTGGGCCCACTTCGCTGATCACGCCGGAACATTCCAAGCCCAGCACAGCGCTGGCGCCAGGGGGTGGCGGATAGAGTCCGGCACGCTGTAATAAATCGGCGCGATTAAGACCCGCAGCCGCCACGCGAATGCGAACTTGGCCTACGTCACATGTAGGACGCGGTTCGTCCAACCACTCCACATGACCTTCAACGCCTTGCAATGCTTTCACAGTGCCTCCATAGTGAGTCTGGACTGAGCCCGTAGCAGTAGCGCCGGGCTTTTTGCATTATGCGACCGGCCCCTATGGAACCGGCAACTTCAAAGACGGCCTAATATGCGTTATCAATTGCCCCCGCGTCGAATCAGCATGAAGCATCTGTTCCCCAGCACCGCCCTCGCTCTTTTCATTGGTCTCGGCTTCACGTCGATGTCGACCAATACGTTCGCAGCCAACAGCTGGGACAACCTTCAACCGGATCGCGACGAGGTGATTGCCAGCCTTAACGTGGTCGAGTTGCTCAAGCGCCATCACTACAGCAAGCCGCCGCTGGACGACGCTCGCTCGGTGATCATCTACGACAGCTATCTCAAGCTGCTGGATCCGTCGCGCAGCTACTTCCTGGCCAGCGATATCGCTGAGTTCGACAAGTGGAAGAGCCAGTTCGACGACTTCCTCAAGAGCGGCGACCTGCAGCCCGGCTTCACCATCTACAAGCGCTACCTGGACCGCGTCAAAGCGCGTCTGGATTTCGCCCTGGCTGAGCTGGACAAAGGTACCGACAAACTCGACTTCACCCAGAAGGAAACCCTTCTGGTGGACCGCAAGGACGCGCCTTGGCTGACCAGCACCGCCGCCCTCGACGACCTGTGGCGCAAACGCGTCAAGGACGAAGTGCTGCGCCTGAAGATCGCCGGCAAAGACCCCAAGGCCATTCAGGAGCTGTTGACCAAGCGCTACAAGAATCAACTGGCGCGTCTGGACCAGACCCGCGCCGAGGATATCTTCCAGGCCTACATCAACACCTTCGCGATGTCCTACGACCCGCACACCAATTATCTGTCGCCAGATAACGCGGAAAATTTCGATATCAATATGAGTCTGTCGTTGGAAGGCATCGGTGCCGTCCTGCAAAGCGACAATGACCAAGTGAAGATCGTGCGTCTGGTGCCGGCCGGTCCGGCAGACAAGACCAAGCAGGTCGCTCCGGCGGACAAGATCATCGGTGTGGCCCAGGCCGACAAAGAGATGGTCGATGTGGTCGGCTGGCGCCTGGACGAAGTGGTCAAGCTGATCCGTGGGCCGAAAGGCAGCGTGGTGCGCCTGGAAGTGATTCCGCACACCAATGCACCAAACGACCAGACCAGCAAGATCGTGTCCATCACCCGTGAAGCGGTGAAGCTCGAAGACCAGGCCGTGCAGAAGAAAGTCCTCAACCTCAAGCAGGATGGCAAGGACTACAAGCTGGGCGTCATCGAAATCCCGGCCTTCTACCTCGACTTCAAAGCTTTCCGCGCTGGCGATCCGGACTACAAGTCCACCACCCGCGACGTGAAAAAAATCCTCACGGAACTGCAGAAAGAAAAAGTCGACGGCGTGGTTATCGACCTGCGCAACAACGGCGGCGGTTCCCTGCAGGAAGCCACCGAGCTGACCAGCCTGTTCATCGACAAGGGTCCGACCGTGTTGGTGCGCAATGCTGACGGCCGTGTCGACGTGCTCGAAGACGAGAACCCGGGCGCCTTCTACAAAGGTCCGATGGCGTTGCTGGTCAACCGCCTCTCGGCCTCGGCTTCGGAGATTTTCGCCGGCGCCATGCAGGACTATCACCGTGCGCTGATCATCGGCGGCCAGACCTTCGGCAAAGGTACCGTGCAGACGATCCAGCCGCTGAACCATGGCGAACTCAAACTGACGTTGGCCAAGTTCTACCGGGTTTCCGGGCAGAGCACCCAGCATCAGGGCGTGCTGCCGGACATCGATTTCCCGTCGATCATCGACACCAAGGAAATCGGCGAAAGCGCCCTGCCGGAAGCCATGCCGTGGGACACCATCCGCCCTGCGATCAAGCCTGCTTCGGATCCCTTCAAGCCGTTCCTGACGCAGTTGAAGGCTGACCACGACACCCGCTCCGCCAAGGATGCCGAGTTCGTGTTTATCCGCGACAAGCTGGCCCTGGCCAAGAAGTTGATGGAAGAAAAAACCGTCAGCCTCAATGAAGTGGACCGTCGTGCGCAGCACAGCGACATCGAAAACAAGCAACTTGTGCTGGAGAACGTCCGCCGCAAGGCCAAGGGCGAAGAACCACTCAAGGAACTGAAGAAAGAAGACGAAGACGCGCTGCCGACCGAAGCGGATAAAACCAAACCGGAAGACGACGCTTACCTGGCCGAGACAGGCCGGATCCTGCTGGACTACCTGAAAATCACCAAACAGGTGGCCAAGCAGTAAATGATGGCGATTTAATGTGAACGCTCTCCGGAGTGTCATCATATAGACATCATTCTGTCGTGAAATGAAGGACCTCAGGCTCATCGCCTGCGGTCCTTTTTTTTCGATCGAGATCGCCATGACCATGACCGAACAGCTGAATGCATTGGGCTCTATCCTGGCTCAACGCAGTTTGCACAGCTTGTTCCAACCGATCATCTGCCTGTCCGAACGGCGCATCCTCGGCTACGAAGCCCTTAGCCGCGGGCCGTCCAACAGCCCGCTGCACTCCCCCGTCGCCCTGTTCTCGGTGGCCAGCCAGGCCGGGCGCCTCAGCGAATTGGAAATGGCCTGCCGCGAAAGCGCATGCCGCCGCTTCAGCGATCAGAAACTGCCGGGCAAGCTGTTCCTGAATATCTCGCCAGAATCCTTGATGGAAACGGCGCACCAACCGGGACGCACCCTGCAACTGCTGCGCGACTTCGGTATTGCGCCGAGCCAAGTGGTGATCGAACTCACCGAGCAAACCCCAACCGACGATTTCGACCTGTTGCAAACCGCCCTGCACCATTACCGCAACATGGGCTTTTCAATTGCCTTGGACGATCTGGGTGCCGGCTACTCCAGCCTGCGCTTGTGGTCGGAGCTGCGTCCGGACTATGTGAAGATCGACCGGCACTTTATCGACGGCATCCACCAGGACGCGCTCAAGCGCGAGTTTGTCGGCTCGATCCTGCAAATCGCCAGGGCGTCCCGTGCCCAAGTCATCGCCGAAGGTATCGAACTGCCGGAAGAACTGGCGGTATTAACGGAGATGGGCGTCGATCTGGTCCAGGGTTACCTGCTCTGCCGCCCACAAGAACAACCGCCACAGGAAGCGCGGCTGATGCTGCCCAAACCGGACCAGGCCACGGTGGCGCTCAACGATGAAGGCAGCGACCTCAGCGCCCTGCTCAATGAGCAACCGGCGGTGGACCAGGACACCGCCACGGCCAAGGTGCTGGAAGCATTCCGCCGCCAGGCCAACCTTAATTCCCTGGCGGTGCTGGATGAGCGCGGACACCCCGTAGGTATCGTCCACCGGCATTCGCTGTCCGACGCGCTGCTCAAGCCGTTTGCCACCGACTTGTTCGCACGCAAACCTATCAGCCGCTTGATGAGCACCGATTTTCTGGCGGTGGAGCTTAGCCAGTCGCTGCAGCAGGTCAGCCGTTTGCTGACCAGCCGCGCACGGCAGCGCATCGAAGAAGACTTCATCATCACGCTCAATGGCGATTACCTGGGCCTGGGTCGGGTGATCGATGTGCTCAAGTTGATCACCGAACTGAAGATACAGCAGGCCCGCTACGCCAACCCGCTGACTCTGCTGCCCGGCAACGTACCGATCCAGCAATGCCTGACGCGACTGTTGCAGCAACAGCGCGAATCAGTGATCTGCTACGTGGATATCGACAGCTTCAAACCGTTCAATGACATCTACGGCTATGGCCGTGGGGACGAAGTGTTGCTGTGCCTGGCGCAGTGCCTGAACGACCGGGTCGACCCCAGCCGCGACTTTGTCGGGCATATCGGCGGCGATGACTTTTTGCTGGTGCTGGGGCCACAGGATTGGCGCAAGCGGCTCAACCAGTTGCTGGATGACTTCCATACCCAATGCCGACGTTTCTACCGTGCGGAGCATCTGGACGCCGGTTGTTTCGTGGCGCTGAACCGCCAGGGCGTGCGCCAGGAGTTTGCGCTGCTGTCGTTGTCGATTGGGGTGGTGCATTTGTATCCACAGGCCTGTGGACAACTCGATGCCAGCCAGTTGGCGGAATTGGCGTCGCAGGCCAAGCACCATGCCAAGGATATGGCCGGTTACAGCATCCATGTGATCGACAGCATGGACATGTTGCCCCAGGCGCTTTAAGCCTCGGCAGACTCCGGGTACTCGTATTCAAACACCCGCACCACTTCCGAGGCGTGCCAGGACGCAGCGGCCACGCCATCGGAGGGTCCGCTGAAGCGCCCCAGGCGCTCCACGCATTCAAAGAAACCGGTACGCGGCAGGCGGCTGGCGCCCTGGCTGATCACCAGGGAACTGCGCAGCGGTTGCTCGGCCTTGGCGTCCAATGCGGCCAGGTGCTCCAGGGCCGCGGCCAGGGTTTGCATCGCAGGCGTCGGAAATTGCAGGCGCTCCAGCAGCGCACGGTAGGTCAACAGATGGCGCTGGCGGCGCGCCTGATCCAGTTCGTTAAGCAACCCATCCCAGTGTTGACGACTGATTCGTAGGCTCAAGATTCATCCCTCCAACCTGCCACGCCCAATTCCCAGGCCAGGCTGCGGCGGATCGCGGCATCCGGCTGGCGTTCACCACTTTCGATCAATCCTAGATACGACGGGCTGATGCCCACGGTGCGGGCCAGGGTTTCAACGGCCAGCCCCTTGGCCTCACGCAAGCCGCGCAAGTCTGCGAGCGGGCGCAAGTCCTGGTCAGGTGCGGCTTGGACAGTGGGAGAAGGCGTCGGTGAAGGCTGCTGCTGACCGGCAGCTTTTAGCAGCGCCTGGTACTGATCCCATGGCAACACCGCGTATTCCGGTTCGCCATCGCGTGAAATTATCTGAATATCCATGACTGCCCCGTAGGATAACTGCACTTACCGAGTAAGCTCTTTCCTTAGGAGTGTAATCCTAACAGCCACAAAGGTCGCAGGGGATAGCCGCCTCATCCGTTTTTTTGCGGGTTTTCCTTGGCCAGCAACGCGGGCGTCGCAGGCAGGCGCTCAACCACCGCAAGTTTTTCCGGGCGCTGCGCGTCACGCCAGGCGCGAAAAGCGCTCAGTTCGCCCTCCAGGGTCTTCATGACCCACGCCAGTACGGCGATGTCATCGAGCATGCCGAACATCGGGATAAAGTCCGGGATCGCGTCAATCGGGCTCAGGAAATACATCAGCCCCGCCACCACCGAGATCAGCGCTTTGGGGCTGATGGCTCGATACTCGCCCCGCCAGTAGGCCAGGCACAGGGATTGGAGCAATTTGAAATCGTCCTTGAGCTTGCCCAGGCGATTGCCTTGGCTCGACCCCTTGGCGGCGACCGCGAACAGCAGGGTCGGCAGACGCCCACGGCCCAGCAAGCGTGCAGCCATGGGCAGGAAACGGGTGAAATTGAAGGGTGGTTTCATCTGTCACTCCAGTTCCATCAAACAGAAAGGTTATCCACACAAATTGTGGATAACCTTGTGAACAGAGCCTGTTTTACTGGCTGAAAGCCACGGTTTACAAGGCCTGCAGTCAGATCGGGCGTTTTTTGCGCACATCAAAAAAACCCAAGATTTCATTGACTTGGCGATTGCGTGCGGCTAGTCGTGCGTAAGTCTTATATCAGACTGTTACCGCCCAGGGATGTTCGTTTGGATTTGCCCGAAACGCCATGTGCAAGCTTCAGATACAACAACGCCC
>NZ_JADDUM010000291.1 GCF_015163715.1 Pseudomonas cyclaminis | reverse complement strand
CGGCGCGGGGCAAGCCCGCTCACTACAGAAATTCAGCCTCGGGTTACTTGCGGGCCGCCTCCCACGACTTGAGCAGGTCGTTGTAGCTCACGGTCTCGCCTTTTGGCTTCTCGTTCGCCAGTTTCGGTTTTGGCGCGCCCGGTTGGTCGAACCAGTATTGCGCATCACGCTCGGGGTTCATTTTCGGGCCGCACACCGGCTGCACTTTGGAGCGTTCCAGGCGCGTCATGATCGCGTCTTGTTCCTTGGCCAGGTTGTCCAGCGCCTGTTGCGGGGTTTTCTCGCCGCTGGCGGCCGAGGCGATGTTGCTCCACCACAGTTGCGCCAGGCGCGGGTAGTCCGGCACGTTGGTACCGGTTGGCGACCACTCGGTGCGCGCCGGGCTGCGGTAGAACTCCACCAGGCCACCGAGTTTCGGTGCCATATCGGTCATGGCTTGTGAGTTGATGTCGGACTCACGAATCGGCGTCAAACCGACGATGGTTTTCTTCAGCGAAACGGTTTTGGACGTCACGAACTGAGCGTAGAGCCAGGCCGCGAGTTTCTGCTTTTCGGGCGTGGATTTGAGGAAGGTCCAGGAGCCTACGTCCTGATAGCCCTTCTTCATGCCCTTTTCCCAGTAAGGTCCCACAGGCGACGGCGCCATGCGCCATTTCGGCGTGCCGTCGGCATTCACCACCGGCAAGCCAGGCTTGACCATGTCGGCGGTAAACGCGGTGTACCAGAAGATCTGCTGGGCGATGTTGCCTTGGGAGGGCACCGGGCCGGATTCGGAGAAGGTCATGCCCGCCGCTTCCGGTGGCGCGTAGGCTTTCATCCAGTCCACGTATTTCTGCGTGGCAAATACGGCGGCCGGGCCGTTGGTGTCGCCGCCACGGGTCACGCTGGAGCCCACCGGATGGCAGTCCTCCACGCGAATGCCCCACTCGTCCACCGGCAAGCCGTTGGGCAGGCCTTTGTCGCCGCCACCGGCCATGGAGAACCAGGCATCGGTGAAGCGCCAGCCCAGGGACGGGTCTTTCTTGCCGTAGTCCATGTGCCCATAAATGCGCTTGCCGTCGATTTCCTTGACGTCTTCGCTGAAGAATTTGGCGATGTCTTCATAGGCCGACCAGTTCACCGGTACGCCGAGGTCGTAGCCGTATTTTTCCTTGAACTTGGCTTTCAGCTCCGGACGCTCGAACCAGTCGGCGCGGAACCAATAGAGGTTGGCGAATTGCTGGTCGGGCAGTTGGTAGATCTTGCCGTCCGGCGCAGTGGTGAAGGACAGGCCGATAAAGTCCTTGAGGTCGAGGGTCGGCGAGGTGAAGTCCTTGCCTTCGTTGGCCATCAGGTCGGTGATGGATTCGGTCTTGCCATAGCGAAAGTGCGTACCGATCAAGTCGGAATCGTTGACCCAGCCGTCATAGATGTTCTTGTCGGACTGCATCTGGGTTTGCAGCTTCTCCACCACGTCACCTTCCTGCAGCAGGTCGTGGGTCAGCTTGATGCCGGTGATTTCACTGAAGGCCTTGGCCAGCACCTTGGACTCGTACTCATGGGTGGTGAGGGTTTCCGACACCACGTTGATCTTCATCCCACGGAACGGTTCCGACGCCTTGATAAACCACTTCAACTCTTCGAGCTGCTGGGCTTCGGTGAGGGTGGACGGTTTGAACTCGCTGCCGATCCATTTCTTCGCGGCATCCTCGTACGCATCGGCCCAGGCCGAAGCGCTCAAACCGCTCAGGGCCAGTACGGCGGCCAATGAAATGCTATGTCGCAGCTTATTGTTCTTATTCAACATAGAGACCTCCTGGTTGTTTATTCATAAGGGCACTAGCCCCAACGCATCACACTCAACAGCCATACCAGGGAGAGCGCGGACGCCACCCAGATGCTCCAGTCGGTAACGCCGATCACCAGCAAATGCAGGTAGGCGCTGCCGAGAAGACCGATAAACAAGCGATCACCACGGGTGGTGCTGATCGGTAATAAACCGCGCCGAGGGATGCTCGGCGAACGAAGCTCCCAGGTGGTCATGCCCGCCAGGATCAGGGCGATGCCGCCGAAGAACAGTGCAGTGGGGGTGGTCCAGGCCATCCATTCCATCATCGACTCCTCAGACCCGGCCCAGGGCAAAGCCCTTGGCCACGTGGTTGCGAACAAACCAGATCACCAGCATGCCCGGCAGGATGGTCAACACCCCCGCCGCTGCCAGCACGCCCCAATCGATGCCGGACGCCGACACCGTGCGCGTCATCACCGCCGCGATAGGCTTGGCGTTGACCGAGGTCAGGGTGCGCGCCAGCAGCAGCTCGACCCAGGAAAACATGAAGCAGAAAAACGCGGTGACACCGATGCCGGAGCCGATCAACGGGATGAAAATTTTCACGAAAAACTTCGGAAACGAGTAGCCGTCAATGTAGGCAGTTTCGTCGATTTCCTTGGGCACGCCGGACATGAAGCCCTCAAGGATCCACACCGCCAACGGCACGTTGAACAGGCAGTGGGCCAGGGCCACAGCGATATGCGTGTCGAACAGGCCGATGGACGAATACAACTGGAAAAACGGCAGCAAAAACACCGCCGGCGGCGCCATGCGGTTGGTCAGCAGCCAGAAGAACAGGTGCTTGTCGCCCAGGAAACGATAGCGCGAGAAAGCATAGGCTGCCGGCAGCGCCACGCTCAGGGAGATCACCGTGTTCAGGCTCACGTAGTACAGCGAGTTGAGATAGCCGGTGTACCAACTCGGGTCGGTGAAGATCACCTTGTAGTTGGCCAGGGTGAAATCCTGCGGAAACAATGTAAGCCCGCCGAGGATTTCGGTGTTGCTCTTGAAGGACATGTTCAGCAGCCAGTAGATCGGCACCAGCAGGAACAGGATGTAGATGAGTAAGGGAATCAGCTTGCGCTTGCTCATGTTGGCGGCCTCAGCGGTTGGCGTCGGAGTGGGTCATGGCGGTGTAGAACAGCCAGGACACCAACAGGATGATCAGGAAGTACACCAGGGAAAATGCCGCCGCCGGGCCCAGGTCGAATTGGCCTACAGCCATCTGGGTCAAGGTCTGACTCAGGAACGTGGTGGCGTTACCCGGTCCACCGCCCGTCAGGACGAAGGGCTCGGTGTAGATCATGAAGCTGTCCATAAACCGCAGCATCACCGCGATCAGCAGCACGCTCTTCATCTTGGGCAGTTGGATATGTCGGAAAACTGCCCAGGCCGATGCACGATCAATCCGGGCGGCCTGGTAGTACACGTCCGGTATCGCCCGCAACCCCGAATAGCACAGCAACGCCACCAGTGAAGTCCAGTGCCACACGTCCATTACCAGCACGGTGACCCAGGCATCCGCCGTGTTGGCCGCGTAGTTGTAGCTGATGCCCATGGCGTTGAGGCTGTAACCCAGCAGGCCGATGTCGGCACGGCCGAAGATCTGCCAGATCGTGCCCACCACGTTCCACGGGATCAGCAGTGGAATCGCCAGCACGATCAGCACCAGCGACGACCAGCGGCCCTTGGTCGGCATGGTCAGGGCGATGGCGATGCCCAGGGGAATTTCGATCAACAGCACGCAGGCTGAATAGATGAACTGGCGCAGCAGCGAGTCATGCAGGCGCGGGTCGAGCAATACCTGCTTGTACCAGTCGGCGCCGACGAAGTAGCGGCTGGATTGGTCGAAGATGTCCTGCACCGAGTAATTGACCACGGTCATCATCGGGATCACCGCACTGAATGCCACCAGCAGGAACACCGGCAGCACCAGCCACCAGGCCTTGTTGTTCTGCACCTTGTTCATGGCTGCACCTCCAGCAGGTAATCGTCGGCGTAGAGCATCAACCATTGCGCGGGAAAGCTGATGGAGGCCGTGCTTTCGGGCACGGGTTTGTCTTCGGCCAAACGCACTTTCAGGGTGGCGCCATCGAGGTTGAGGGTCATGATCTTGTAGGTGCCAAGGTCTTCCAGATGCGTGACGTCGGCCTGCATGGCGTCGGGGTTGTACTCGTCCCACACATGGATAAATTCCGGGCGAATACCCACCTGCAATTTCTTGTAGTCGGTGCTGGCAATGCGTTGTTGCAACGCCTCGGGCAAGGGCAAGTGGGTGCCGGCAAACTGCACCCCGCCCGCCTCGGCCTGCACTTCGATCAGATTCATACCAGGACTGCCGATGAAATAGCCGACAAACGTGTGGCTCGGCCGCTCGAACAGCTCCCGTGGCGTGCCGAACTGCACGATCTGCCCGCCGTACATCACCGCGATTTTGTCGGCGAAGGTGGAAGCCTCCAACTGGTCGTGGGTGACGTAGACCATGGTGATGTTGAACTGCTCGTGGATTTGCTTGAGCTTGCGCCGCAGTTTCCACTTGAGGTGCGGGTCGATCACCGTCAGCGGCTCATCGAAGAGGATCGCCGAGACGTCGTCGCGCACCAGGCCACGGCCCATGGAGACTTTCTGTTTTTCGTCGGCAGTGAGGTTGCGCGCTTTCTTGCTCAGCAGGGTTTGCAGGTCGAGGACTTCGGCAATTTCCTGCACCTTACTGTGAATTTTCGCCTCAGCCATGCCTTGGTTGCGCAGTGGGAAGGCCAGGTTGTCGAACACCGTCATGGTGTCGTACACCACGGGAAACTGGAACACCTGGGCGATGTTGCGCTTCTCCGGCGTGAGGTCGTTGACCACTTTCGTGTCAAACAGCACCTGGCCTTCGGACGGGCTGAGCAAGCCGGAGATGATGTTGAGCAGGGTCGACTTGCCGCAGCCTGACGGACCAAGCAAGGCGTAGGCACCACCCTGCTCCCAGACGTGGTTCATTTCCCGAATGGCGTAGTCCTCTGGACCGGTCGGCGTAGGGTTATAGCTGTGCGCCAGGTTCTGCAAATGGATCTCGGCCATCACGCAACCCTCGCGACACGGCGTCCGGGAGCCTGGACCAAACGGCCCTGACCATCGAACACAAACAGTTTATGGGTGGGGATATACACGCGGATCGGCGCGTCAACGTCGTACTCATGCACCCCCGGCAAATGCAGCACCAGCAGGAAGTGTTCGCTGCGCACGTGCAGGAAGGTTTCCGAGCCACTGATTTCGGCAACCTCTACGGTCACCGCCAGCTCCAGGTCGTCGTCGTTGCTCGGCACCAGGCTGATATGGCTGGGGCGCACACCGAAGCGAAAATCGCCTTCGCCGATGGGACGCAGGTCAACATTGAGTGGGAAATGTACGAAATTGGCGAAGCTCACTTCGTTGCCGCTGATACGCCCCGGCATCAGGTTGATCGGTGGCTCGGAAAACAGCTCGGCAGCGAGCACGGTTTGTGGCTGGTGGTAAACCTCGGCGGCCTTGCCGCTCTGGATCACCCGGCCTTCGTGAAGAATGGTGGTAGTGCCGCCGAGGGCCAGGGCTTCATTGGGTTCGGTGGTGGCGTAGATCGCAATGGTGTGGCGGGCCTGGAACAGCTCGCGCATTTCCTGACGCAGCTCTTCACGCAGTTTGTAGTCCAGGTTCACCAGCGGCTCGTCAAACAGGATCAGCTCGGCATCCTTGACCAGGGCGCGGGCCATGGCCGTACGCTGCTGCTGGCCACCGGACAGCTCCAGCGGGTGACGCTTCAGGAACTTCTCGATGCGCAGCATGCGGGCGGTTTCCAGCACCTTGCTCTGGATCACCTCGTTGGACACACCGGCCTGACGCAACGGCGAGGCGATGTTTTCGAACACGGTCATGGTCGGGTAGTTGATGAACTGCTGATACACCATCGACACGTTGCGCAGGCGCACCGGCTTGTGGGTGACATCGACGCCGTTCATCAGGATGCGGCCACTGTCGGGCTTATCCAGGCCGGCCATCAGGCGCATCAGGCTGGTTTTGCCGGACAGGGTGCGGCCGAGCAGCACGTTGAAGGAACCCGGCTCGAAACGCAGGGTGGCATCGTCGATCCAGGTCTGGCCTTCGACAACGCGGGAGACATGTTCCAGGGTCAATGACATGACACGACCTTTTTATTATTGGAATGAATCTGGCCAGTCGTCAGAGCGAGTTTCGTGCCAAAACAGCAAGTGGTTGATGTGCAAGGAAATGGAGTGAACGGTATGTTCGGGAGTGAACAATCCGAGTGAACAACTGAACAGGTTGGGGGTTGACAATGAACAGTTCTGAACAACACTCTCATGATCAACGCAGGGCAAATGTGGGAGGGGGCTTGCCCCCGATAGCGGTGGGTCAGCTACAGATCAGTTGACTGACACACTGCTATCGGGGGCAAGCCCCCTCCCACATGTTGATCTCCATTGAATCTTATAGTGTGCTCGCTCAGGTCCTGGAAGCGGCCAGGATCAACGCTTTCATCTCAGCCACAGCACCTTTGAACCCGACGAACAGCGCGTGAGCCACCAGCGCATGACCGATGTTCAGCTCGTTGATGCCCTTGATCGCGGCCACGGCTTCTACGTTGTGGTAATGCAGGCCATGGCCGGCGTTGACGATCAGGCCTTCAT
>NZ_JADDUM010000290.1 GCF_015163715.1 Pseudomonas cyclaminis | reverse complement strand
CCCCTCCCACATTGGGTTTGCATAGGCCGTTAGAGAAGTGTGCGGGCCAGGGCCTTTTTCCATTCGGTGTAACGCCCGGCCATCGCCGGATCATCCTGCGGTTCAAAGCGCTCGCGCTGGCGCTCCAACTGCCCCAACGCTTGATCACTCGCCCAAATCCCCAACGCCCTGCCCGCCAGATGCGCTGCGCCCAATGCCGACACTTCCGGCGACAGGCTGCGCACCACCGGGCGTTGCAGCAGGTTGGCCAGGAACTGCATCAGCCAACGGTTGCGCGTGGCGCCGCCGTCGACCCACAGTTCCTTCAAGGGGCTGCCGATGTCCTGCTGCATCGCTTCAAACACATCACGAATCTGATAACCGATGGACTCCAGCGACGCCCGCAGGATATGCGCGCCCGAGGTGGCTTCCGTCAGCCCGCAGATCAACCCACGTGCATCGGCTTTCCAATGCGGTGCGCCCAGACCCGAGAGGGCCGGCACGAAGTACACGCCGCCGTTGTCCGGCAATTGCGCCGCTTGCTCGGTCAGGGCATCCAGGGATTCCCCGGCCACCAGCCGCGAGGCCCACTGCACGGCGGCGCCGGTGTGGACGATATTGCCTTCCATGCCGAAGGTTGGCTTGCTGCCGTCATGCCACGCCAGGGTGGTCGACAGCCCATGGGTGGACGCAATCGGGCCGCTCATGGGCGTCATCAAGGATGAGCCGGTGCCGAGGGTGGCCTTGACCAGCCCCGGGGCGAAACCGCCCTGCCCGTACAGCGCGGCGTGGGAGTCGCCGATCATCGACATCACCGGGACACCCGCAGGCAAGCCGCCCACGGCGACGGTTTCAGCGAAGAATCCGGCGCTGGGCTGGATCGGTGCCAGCGCCACCAACGGAATGGCAAACAAGTCCAGCAACTCGGGATCCCAGGCGCAGGTGTGCAGGTTGAACAACTGCGTGCGCGCCGCGTTGGAATAGTCGGTGGCAAACACCCGGCCGCCACTGAGTTTCCACAGCAGCCAACTGTCGACGGTGCCCAGGCAAATCTCACCCGCGGCGGCGCGGGCGTGGCCGTTGTCCAGGTTGTCGAGAATCCAGCGGAACTTGCCCGCCGAAAACATCGGGTCGAGGGCCAAGCCGGTTTTTTCGAGGATGAGCGCCTCATGCCCCTGCTCATGTAATTGGGCGCACAACGCCGTGGAGCGGCGGCATTGCCAACTGATGCACGGCGACAGGGGTTCGCCGGTTTGCCGGTCCCAGGCCACCACGGATTCGCGCTGGTTGCTGATGGCCACGGCCGTGATGGACCGGTCCACCTGGGCCAGGCATTCTTCCATTGCGGCCAGGGTGCTGTGCCAGATAAACAGCGGGTCCTGTTCGGAGAACCCGGCCTGGGGGTGGCTGACGCTCAGCGGCCGCGAACCGCGAGCGATCACCTGCCCCAGTTCGTTGACCAGCACCGCCTTGGCGTTGCTGGTGCCTTCGTCTATCGCCAGGATCAGCGGAGTGTTGTTAGTCATGGGTTCACCGCAACCGAGTGGCAGCCGCCACAATCCCAGCCGCGTCGATGTTATGCAAGGCGCGGGTCGGTTCACGGGCGCCGGCAGCGGCGTATTCGCCATCGCCGATACCCAGGCGGATCAGTGGAATGCCCAGCCCGGCTTCGGCCAGCACTTCGGCGACCAGGCTGCCGACGCCGCCGTTGATGTTGTGTTCTTCCACGCTGATCACCCCACGGGTGCCGCTCAACGCGCTGAGCAGTACGTCGCGCTGCAATGGTCGGATCGATGACAGGTTGATCACCTGCGCCTGGATGCCCTGCTCCGCCAGCAAGGCAGCGGCGTCCACGGCTTCATGCACCACCGAGCCCAAGGCAACGATGCTCACGTCCGCGCCCTGGCGCAGGATATCCACCTGGCCGGGTTGGAAGTGGTAGTCGCCAGCGTGCACATCTGGGAGGGCCTTACCGTCGAGACGTATATACACCGGACCGTGGTAACGCAGCGCGTAATCGACAATCTGCCGGCACTCGATGGCATCGGCCGGCGCGAAGATCTGTACATTGCCAAAGCCGCGCATCACCGAAATATCGTCGAGGCTGTGGTGGGTGCTGGCCAACGGGCCGTAGCTGGTACCGGCGTTCAGGCCGAACATTTTCACATTGGCCTGGTTGTAGCAGACGTCCACCTTGATCTGCTCATTGGCGCGGGAAATCAAAAACGGGGCCGCGTTGCAGGTGGCGGCAATCTTGCCGCCCAGGGCCAACCCCGCCGCCACGCTGACCAAGGACTGCTCGGCAATCCCGACGTTGATCAAGCGCTCCGGGAAGCGCTGCACAAACGGGCCGATCTTGGCCGTGGACGTGGAGTCGCTGACCACGGGTACCACATCCAGCCCGGCGTCGACTGCGTCAATAAAGGCCTGCACCATGACGCTCGCCAAATGTTCACTCGCCATGGTTCAACTCCTCCAGTGCCGCATTGATTTCATCGCCCTTGGGCACGCGGTGGTGCCATTCAGGGCGGGCTTCGATAAAGGACACGCCCTTGCCTTTGATGGTGTGGGCGATCAGCACCTGGGGCGCGCCGGTTTGGGTCTGCATGGTTTCCAGGGACTCGATCAACTGGCCCACGTCGTTGCCATCGCACTCGCTGACGGTGAAGCCGAAGGCGGCCCATTTCACGTCCAACGGGTCGAGGGGCATGATCTCGGCGGTCAGGCCGGCCAGTTGCAGTTTGTTCTTGTCGACGATCACAAACAGGTTATCCAGCCCGTACTTGGCCGCCGCCATCGCCGCCTCCCAGTTGGAGCCTTCGGCCAGTTCGCCGTCGCCGGTCAGCACATAGATGCGCTTTTTACTGCCGGACATCTTCGCCGCCAATGCCAGCCCCACCGCCACCGGCAAGCCGTGGCCGAGGGCGCCGGTGTTGAGTTCGATGCCGGGGGTTTTCTGGCGCACCGGGTGGCCGGGCAAGTGGGAATTGAAGTGCTGGTAAGTGGGCAACCATTCGGTAGGGATATAGCCTGCCTGCGCCAGACAGCAGTACAAACCGCCCACACCATGGCCCTTGCTCTGGATATAGATATCGCGCTCAGGGTCTTCGGTGCGTTCCGGGCCGGTATTGAGGATGCGGAAGTACAGGGTGGCGAGGATGTCGGTTTCCGACAGGTCCGCCCCGGTGTGGCCGCCGGCCGGTGAGTCGGCGTTGAGGCGGATCACATGGCGGCGGATCAGGCGGGCCTGTTCCTTGATCTGGTGGGCGTCGTACTGGAAGGCATTCATGCAGCGGCTCCTGTGGGGCTGACCACGTGAGGTAAAAGCGTCCAAAGCTGTGTTTGAATATTTATTCAGCAGTGACAATATATTTCTATTTAGACGCTGATCGTCCGCCCGGTCAAGTGAGCGATCCACGGAAAAATCAAATAAATCGAAGAAACATCCCTCGGACAAACGGGCAAAATCCCACACGGACTTGTCTATCCCGTGGCTTTGGCCGGAGTGAAAGCGCCGGTTTAGAGGCATACCTGAAAAATTAAGCGCTTGACTTTGACACGGTGTCACTGGAATCTGAATTAACAGTCAGGCACGCATAAATATTCAAGACGCCTGAAAGCACTCCAAAAAAAATAAATCAGGAGAACACTGTGGACGCCAAAGCTATTGTCCAGCACCCGGCCGAACTCAAGCCGCCACCCCGCCCACGGTTGGTGAAACTGCTCCCCAGCAATATCGGCGGCCCGCTGATCGGCCTTGTGCTGCTGGTGCTGGTCTTCTCCTTCAGTTCCGAATTCTTCTTCTCGTTGCGCAATGGCCTGAACATCCTTGATCAGGTCACGGTGCTGGGCATCCTGGCGATTGGCATGACGGCGGTGATCGTCATCGGCGGTATCGACCTGTCGGTAGGTTCGGTGCTGGCCTTCTCGATGATGATGCTCGGCTGGCTCTACCAGGATCAGGCGGTGCCGCTGGGCTTTGCGATTCCGATCTCGATCGCCACCGGCATGCTCGCCGGGCTGGTGTCCGGGGGCTTGATTACCTACGCCAAGTTGCCGCCGTTTATCGCCACCCTGACCATGATGTCGGTGGCCCGTGGCCTGGCGAATATCCTCACCGAAGGCCGGCAGATCGTCGGTTACCCGGAGTGGTTCACCAGCCTGGCCACGGTGCGGCATTTCGGCTTTCTGTCGGCCACCGTCGGGTTGTTCCTGGTGATGCTGCTGGTGGCCTGGGTGTTCCTGCGCTTTCGTGCTGGTGGCCGCAACCTTTATGCCATGGGCGGCAGCCCGGAAGTGGCGCGCTTGTCTGGCATCAAGGTGCGGGCGATTACCTTGTGGGTGTACGCCATCAGCGGCGCCCTCGCCGGAATCGCCGCCGTGACCCTGGCTGCGCGCCTGGACTCCTCGCAACCCAGTGCCGGCCTGAGCCTGGAACTGGACGCCATCGCCGCCGTGGTGATTGGCGGCGCCAGCCTCAGTGGCGGCGTCGGCAGCATCGGCGGCACGCTGGTGGGTGTGCTGATCATTGGCGTGTTGCGCAATGGCCTCAACCTGCTGGGCGTGTCCCCGTTTATCCAACAAGTGGTGATCGGCGTGGTCATCGCCCTCGCCGTGACCATCGACACCCTGCGACGCCGTTCCAGCACTGCCCGTTAACCCTGTTCGACAGTTGACACCCTCCAACAATAAAACCAGGAGTCACCGACATGTTCAGCCCCAAGAAACTGCTTATCGCCACTGCTCTGGCGGCCGCGACCCTCACCGCCACTGGCACCACCTGGGCCAAGGACCTGACCATCGGCCTGGCCGTGGCGAACCTTCAGGCCGATTTTTTCAACCAGATCAAGCAATCGGTGGAAGCCGAGGGCAAGGCCAAGGGGATCAAGGTGATCACCGTGGACGCCCAGGGCAATTCGTCCACCCAGGTCAGCCAGATTGAAGACCTGATCACCCGCCAGATCGATGTGCTGATCTACATCCCGGCCGGTGCCACCGCTGCGGGTGTGCCGGTCAAAGCCGCCAAGGCCGCCGGCATTCCGGTGATCGCCGTGGACCGCAACGCCCCCGACGCACCCGGCGATACCTTTATCGCCAGCGACAGCGTGGCCGGCGCCAAGACCCTGGCCGAGTACGTGGGCAAGATCACCGACGGCAAGGGCCGCATCGCGATCCTGCAGGGCCAACTCGGCACCACCCCGGAGAATGATCGCGCCAAGGGTTTCGAAGAAGGCCTCAAAGCCTTCCCGGACCTCAAGGTGGTGGCCCAGCAACCGGCCGAATGGGCCCAGGACAAGGGCTTCGCCGTGGCCCAGGACCTGCTCCAGCGCGACCCGAATATCACCGTATTCTTCGGCCGCGCCGATGCCATGGCCTTGGGCGCTGCCCAGGCGGTGAAGGTCGGCAACCTCGATCACAAGGTCGTAGTGGTCGGGTTTGACGGCGACGTGGCCGGGCTCAAGGCGGTCGAAAGCGGCGTGCTTAACGCCACCATGACCCAGCAGACCCAGAAAATGGGGCGCCTGGCCGTGGCCTCGGCGATTGACCTCAAGGCCGGCAAAGCCGTACCCAAGGAACAACTGCTGCCCACCGTGCTGACCACCAAAGAAAACGTCGCGCCGTTCCTGCAACAGCACCCGTAAGCCTTGGAGGTCGTCATGCAAGCAGCCGCTCTGGAGAGCAGCACCGATGCGGTGCTGTGCCTGCGCAATATCAGCAAGGCCTACGGGCCGGTGCAGGTGTTGTCCCAGGTCAATGTGGATATTCGTCCCGGTGAAGTGCTGGCCCTGCTCGGCGAGAACGGTGCCGGCAAGTCGACCTTGTCGTCGATCATCGCGGGCCTCGTGCAACCCGAAGCCGGGGGTAGCATGACCTGGCTCGGCGCGCCGTATGCACCCGCCTCGCCGGGCGCGGCACTGGGCGCGGGTATCGGCCTGATCCACCAGGAAATCCGTTTGCTGCCGCAATTGTCGATCGCCGAGAACATCTTCGTCGTCGCCTGCCCATGCGTCACGGGCGGGTCGACCGCGATTACATCGAGGCCCAGGCGCAGATCCAACTGCAACGCCTGGGGCTCAACGTGCCGGCGTCACGCAAGGTCGAAGGCCTGAGCGTGGCGGCCCAGCAATTGGTGGAAATCGCCAAGGCGCTGACGTTGAAGGCCAGCCTGCTGATTCTCGATGAACCGACCGCTGCGCTGGGCGCCGAAGAAACCGAGCTGCTGTTCAAGCAGGTCGAACGCCTGAAATCCGAAGGCGTGTCGTTTATCTATATCAGCCATCGCCTGGAAGAAATCGCACGCGTCGCCGACCGTGTGCTGGTGCTGCGCGACGGGCGCCAGATCGCCCTGCACGCCACCGCGCAAGTGCCGGTGCGCGAGCTGGTGGAACAGATGGTCGGGCGCAGCCTGGAGCGGATTTTCCCCGCCTTGCAGGCGCCGCAGGAGCAGGTGATGTTGCAGGTCAAAGACCTGACCTGCCGCGAATTCGCCCTGCACGGTATCGACTTCAGCGTGCGGGCCGGCGAAGTGTTCGGCATTGCCGGGGTGGTCGGCGCCGGGCGCACAGAGCTGGTGCGTACCATTGCCGGTGCGGCCCTGGATATCCAGGGCCACATGATGCTGGACGGCGAAGTGCGGCAGCTGCGCAGCCCGTTTGAAGCGATCCAGGCCGGCGTGGTGCTGGTGCCTGAAGACCGCAAGCAGCAAGGTGTGGTGGTCGAACATCGCATCGAAGACAACCTGGTCTACGGCAACACCGACCTGCTGGATAAACGCGGCTGGGTGCTCCCTGCCCCGCTGCGTGAATTCGCCCGCACGGCGGTGGCACGGCTCGGCGTGAAAGGCGCGCCGCAGTCGCGGATTTCCAGCCTGTCCGGCGGTAACCAGCAGAAAGTGATCATTGCCAAGTGGCTGGCGCGCAATCCCAAGGTGTTCATCCTCGATGAACCGACACGGGGCATCGACGTGGGAGCACGGGCGGCGATTTATGAGGTGATCGCGGACCTCGCGGCCAAGGGCATGGCGGTGATCGTGGTGAGCTCAGACCTGGATGAAGTGCTGGGCTTGTCCCATCGGGTGATGGTGATGAGCCGGGGCCGGCAGATGGGGATCCTGGAGCGCGGCGAAGCCACGCCGGTTTCCGTAATGGAAATGGCCACCGCTTAACCCACATACAACGAAGATCAAATGTGGGAGGGGCTGCCCCCGATGACCATGGGTATCTACACAACTCTCAAAGGCTTACATAAAAACCCTGTGGTGAGCGGGCTTGCCCCGCGCTGGGCTGCGAAGCGGC
>NZ_JADDUM010000029.1 GCF_015163715.1 Pseudomonas cyclaminis | reverse complement strand
TTCTGAGCTGATCTACCAGGCAATGCGAGGGCCAAAGGTGGGAGGGGGCTTGCCCCCGATAGCGGAGTATCAATCACCTGATGAATGACTGAAACACCGCCATCGGGGGCAAGCCCCTCCCACATGTGGAATGCATTCCAACTGTGGGAGTGGGCTTGCCCCCGATGCTTTTAGAAGCTCATGTCGACTTTGGTCCAGAGCGTGCGCCCCGGCTCCTTGATGGCTTGCGGGTCGTTGGCCGGGTAGCCGAAGCCGGCGTTGCCCGCCAGGTTTAAATGCTCGGCATAGGCCTTGCCGAACAGGTTGTCGACGCCGGTGCTGACCTTGACGTTTTTGGTGATGCGGTAGGCGCCGTTCAGCGAGAACACGCCAAAGCCGCCGCTCTTGTCGTAGTCCTTGCCGACCACGTTGCCCTTGTTCTGATCAATGCGGTTTTGCGCGGCGACTACGCGCCACAGCGCGCCGGCGCTCCAGTCGTCCTCGCTGTAGGTCAGGCCCAGGCGTGCATCCAGTGGCGGCATTTGTGGCAGGGCCTTGCCGTCGCTGCTGTTCTTGCCCCAGGCGTAGGCGAGGGTGGCGTCCGCCTTCCAGTTTGGCGTCAGCTTGTACGCCGCGCCGAGTTCACCGCCCATGATGCGAGCGTCGACGTTGCGTGCCTGGGAGGTGGTGCCCATCATGCCGGGCCGGTAGTCGAACAGGATGAAGTCACGTACCTGGCCGATGTAGCCCGAGGCCCAGGCTTCAAGGTTGTCGGCTTTGTATTGCGCGCCGAAATCGAGTTGGGTGGTCTTCTCCGGTTTCACGCCGTCGAAGGCATTCACCGAACCGACCGCGCCGGTGTTGGGGGAGAACAACTCCCAGTAATCCGGGAAGCGCTGCGTGTGGCCCAAGCCTGCGTATAGGGTGGTGGGGCTGTCGGCCAGGTCGTGTTCGTAGCGCATGAAACCCGAGGGCAACGTGTCGGCGCGGGTTTCGTTGGCGGTGGCGCTGGTCTGGCGAAAATCCTTGGCCGAGGCGCGGTCCAGGCGTGCGCCGGTGATCAGTCGATCACGGTCGGCGGCGTACCAGGTCAGTTCGCCGAACACGCCGTAGTTGTGGAAGTTGGCGTCCTTGGTCTTGGGCAACGCCTTGTAGGTGTCGATGCCCATGCTGCTGCGCTGGCGGTGTTCGTTGGTCTGCGCGTCCAGGCCGCCGATCAACTGCAGGTCGGCCCAGCGCCAGGTGGCCTTGATCCGCGCACCGAGGGTACGCCGGTCGACGTTGGAGGCCATCGGCCCGGCCATCATCCCGGTGCCCGACGGCGTGCGCAGGCTGTAGTTGTCCATCACATGGTCGGCGTAGTTGTAGTAGACCTGCGCCTCGACCTTATCCAGCACCTCACCGAGATTGGATTTCTCGAAGCGCAGCCCCAGGCTTTCGCGCAGGAACTGCGAGCCGTCCATGCCGCGCCCGGCGTAGCGCGCTTCGCCATCGCCACGACCGGCGGTGAGTTCCAGCAGGGTGTCGGCGTCGGGGGTGAAACCCACGGCCACGTCGCCGTTCCACTTGTCGTAGCGCGAGGCGACTGTGTCGTTGTTGCCGTCCTTGTAATCGTCGGCATGGGCCTGGTTGCCGATCACCCGCACATAGCCCAGCGGCCCGCCGGCGGCGGCATCGATGACCTTGTCGAAGCGGCCATTGGAGCCAGCCAGCACGCTCGCGTTGAGCCGTGTGCCCAACTCACCGAAGTGTTCGGGCTCGCGATCGAACAGGATCGTGCCGGCCGAGGCACCTGGGCCCCAGAGTACGGTTTGCGGGCCTTTGATCACGGTGAGCGTGTCGTAGGTCTCCGGGGAAATATACGACGTGGGCGCATCCATGCGGCCGGGGCAGGCGCCGAGCATCATGCTGCCATTGGTGAGGATATTCAGGCGCGAGCCGAACATGCCGCGCAGCACCGGGTCGCCATTGGTGCCGCCATTGCGCACCAGGGCGAAGCCGGGGATGGTCTTGAGGTAGTCGCCGCCATCGCTGGCGGGCACCGGTTGGCGTGGGTCTTTCGGGTTGGTGATTACGGTCAGCGGCGAACTGGGCGCAATCGCGGTGATCACCGTGGGGCTCAACTCGTGGTCGGCGTGTTCGTCGGCCTGAGCATGGGTGGCGAGCAATGCGCCGCACAGGGCGGCGAGCACGGGGGTACATCCCAAACGGGTGTCAGCAGAAAACCTGGACATGACAAATTCCATCAATCAATCGTAAACAACACGGCCAGCAGCCTGCGGCTGTCTGTCTAAAGTCGGCCGGGGTGAAGTAACGGTGCTTGGTGTTTACGAGGCGATGGGCGGCGCACGGCTGCGGGCGCCGGGGAAGATGCTCTGCCGGGCATGGCCCAGGCGCGTGGCGGGGGTGAGGGCGGTGGCCGGCGGCGGGGAACCGAGGGCTACGAATGAAACGCTGCCGGGCAGGGCGGGGCAACTGAACAGCAGGTCGCAGTAACCGCACTTGGCCCAGAGCGCGTGATGGTCGTCGGGGGCTTTAGGGTGATGGGATTCGCCGTGGTCGCCCGACATGTCCATATCCATGGACATGCTCATCGGCATCGACATACCGGCGTGATGATCCATCGGCATCGCTTGGGAAATCAGCGGACCGATAAAGATCATCAGCATGGCGAACAGGCTGATCCAACTGCCGCGCTTCACGCGGTGATGTGGAGAGAGCCTGGCGCGGGGGGCGCCCATCAAGGTTGGCTTACTGGGCGTGCATATGCTCGTGGCCGGCCATCGGCGGTGTTTTCTGCACCGACACTTCTACTTCAACCTTGCCGGCTTTTTCGAAGGTCAGGGTCAGCGGGAACTGTTTGCCATCGGCCAGCAGGCTGCGGTCCTTGAGGCCCAGCAACATCACGTGATACGCCATGGGCGCGAAGGTCAAGTCACCCTTGGCCGGTACGGCAACGCTGGGGACTTGCTGCATCTTCATCAAATCGCCTTGCATCACATGTTCATGCAGCTCGGCCTTGTCGGCCACGGGTGTGTCGACACTGAGCAGGCGGTCCGGGGTAGCGCCGGTGTTATGAATCACAAAGTACGCTGCAACAGTCGGCGCATTCGGCGGCAATTCCTGGGACCAGGGATCGCTGACCAGCAGGTCGCCGGCCTTGTAGTCCTCGGCATTGGCGGCACTGAACACCGGCAACAGCAACGCGGCCAGAAGCAGGGAAGATTTGAGCATGGCAGTTCTCCAGAACGGTTCTAAACGCAGTTCACTTGCGAAGAAGATCAGACCGTTGGAGAGGCGCGGGGGTTAAGGCTCGGCCATTGCTGGCGCGGGGTAGGGGGTTGCAGTGGGGGCTGTGGCTGACGCGGTATCGCGTCAAATCGCGTGAGATACAACTGCGGCACATGCCCTGGCAACGCCACCAACGGCGCCGAGCCGGAGCAACACCAGCAATGCTGCATGGTGGAATGATCATCCTGCTGCGGCGCTGGAATCTCCAGCTGGCCCAGGGCGATGGTCTTGAGGCTGGCGCCATTGGACGAACAGAAACTGCCCCACATCAGCCGCTTGACCGGATCGTCGGTCTGCTGCATCGCACCGGCCATTGGCATGGCAAACGCGTTGAACAGCACTGCAAGGCAGGCTATCCAGGCAATTGCAAAGCGTTGACGGGCCATGGCGGACAATCCGTAGGGTTAAACGATCAGGCGGGTATTTAGCCTGATCGGGGGGGATAAGTAAAAAGCGGCGGTGTGGTTTGGTGTCGCAGCATGATCACACCGCCGTGGCGTGAAGCTTGAGGCCCAACGCTTTCATGACTTTCATGATAGTCGCGAACTCTGGATTGCCAGTGCTGGAGAGGGCTTTATATAAGCTTTCGCGTCCGAGGCCGGCGTCGCGAGCAATTTGGGTCATGCCTTGGGCGCGGGCGATATCATTAAGAGCGGTACGAATCAAAAGACCATCGCCTGCATCGTCTTCAAAGCAAGTCTCCAGATATGCAGCCATTTCCAAAGGGGTTTTCAAATATTTTGCCGCGTCAAAGCGGGTAAAAGATTCGCTCATAAGTCACTCCTTACTGCCGAGATTTAGTGCCATTTGTTTTGCACGCGTGATGTCCCGGCTTTGTGTTGATTTGTCACCACCGATCAGCAACAGATAAACCACCTTATTTCTACGAGTGAAGTAAACGCGATACCCAGGACCGTAATGGATTCGCATCTCGGACACCCCATCACCTACGGGCTCACAGTCACCGAAGTTTCCGGCTTCAGCCATTCGTATTCTCTTCACAACCCGCACTTTTGCGAATGGATCCCGAACGGCCTCCAGCCATTTGACAAACTCAATGGTTTCATTGAAAACAATCATCTCGGATCGTATTCCTTGGGATACAGAATGGCAAGTTGCGACGCGCTGCAAAAGCAGGCATCCCCATCGCGGATGGCTGACGCGAAACCGCGAGCGGGGAGGTTAGGCCGACGGCTTTTGGCTGAGCCAGCCAGCCTGTTCGGAAGTATTTGTAGGGGGATTCGCCTTTCGACGGTCAAGCCTGATAGATGGACGTCCGGTTGGCTATTCGTCTAAAAAGAAATTTCCGACAAGCCTTTGAGGTTGTCCCTAGGACGCTCGATCTCTAGTCTCCTTGCACCGCTGCAAACGCAGCGGACGGGCGTCGCGGCCCGGGTTTCTTCAGACGCAAAAGCGTCATCGTTTCCTTTCAGTTGGCGCTTTTTTATCGTCTACTGTGCGGCGTTATGGTGGCTGTGCGTGGGATACCTTCGGGTATGCCGATGTTCTGGAGAGTCGGTCCGCGAACCTGCGTACAGCTGCCACCCCCCATCGCGTCGCGGCGATCAGTGGCAGCTCCTTTTTACTTCTCCGGAGCTTCACACATGATCAAACCCACCCCAAATCCCCCCGTCCGGCTGTTCACCGTGGCCGATGGCATCAGCACCGAAGACCTGCTGGTCAACCTCAGCGAAACACTCGCGTCGGCCAATGCGCTGAGTTGCGACCTGGCGTTTGACCTGGAAGGTCCGAAACGAGAGGAATTGCTTGGCGTTGTTCAGGGCGATTGGATTGCCTGCAAGGCCGCCGCCACCGTGGCGAACTCCCGATCCACCGCCGCCAGTACCGGCCGCTTCAACACCAGCACCGGCACTCCACGCTCCCGCGCCACTTCCAGCTTCGGCTCGGTCGCCGTGCTGCCGCTGTTCTTGCTGATCAGCACATCAATGCCACGTCGTTCAAACAACTCCCGCTCGTCTTCGATCAAAAACGGCCCACGTGCGCCGATTACTTCACAGCGCTCATTGCCCGGGTACACATCCAGTGCCCGCAACGTCCAGAACTGGTCGCAGGGGATTTCATCGAGGTGCTGCAACGGCTCTCGGCCCAACGTGAACAGCGGTCGCTTGAAGGGTTTCAAGGCTTCAATCAGCTCGGCCCAATCACCGACCTCACGCCAATCATCCCCGGCCTGGGGTTGCCACGCCGGGCGACGCAATGCCCAGCACGGCACACCGCTCAACTGTGCCGCCTCGGCGGCATTGCGGCTGATCTGCGCGGCATACGGATGGGTTGCGTCGAGAATCAGGCTGATCCCCTCATCTCGAATAAACTGCGCCAACCCCTCAGCGCCACCATAACCACCGACCCGCACTTGGCAGGTCAGATCGCTCGGCACGCGCCCAACACCAGCCAGGCTGTAGATATGTTCCGGGCCCAATGTACGGGCGATGGCCAGCGCTTCCGTCACGCCGCCCAGCAGCAGAATCCGTTTCATCGCGGCTTGACCACGTCCAGCAAGGTGATCGGCAATGCCTGGCGCCACGTATCGAACTCCCCCAACGGCTGGGCCTGCGCTACGTGAATGCGCGTCAGTTCACCGCCATGTTGAGCGCGCCAGTTCATCAAGGTGATTTCGCTTTGCAGGGTCACGGCGTTGGCCACCAATCGTCCACCGGGCCGCAGGTGCTGCCAGCAGGTGTCGAGTACGCCCTCACGGGTGACGCCGCCGCCGATGAAGATGGCGTCGGGTGCTGTAAGGCCGTGCAACGCTTGCGGAGCTTTGCCACGAATCAACTGCAAGCCGGGCACGCCGAGGGCGTCACGGTTGTGTTCGATCAGGCCTTGGCGGCCCTCGTCTGCTTCAATCGCCAGGGCGCGGCAGCTCGGGTGCGCACGCATCCATTCGATACCGATTGAGCCACTGCCCGCGCCCACGTCCCACAGCAGTTCGCCGGGCATAGGGGCGAGGCGGGCGAGGGTCATGGCGCGTACATCGCGCTTGGTCAGTTGGCCGTCGTGCTGGAAGGCGGAATCGGGCAAGCCAGCGAGGCGCGACAGACGTGGTGTGTCGCTGGAGGCCAGGCAGTCGATGGCGACCAGGTTCAAGTCGGCAACCGAGGCGTGTTGCCAATCCTGCGCCAAACCGTCGATGCGCCGTTCCTCCGCGCCGCCCAGGTGTTCAAATACCGTCAATCGGCTGGGCCCGAACCCGGATTCAGCCAACAACGAAGCAACCAACGCCGGGCTGCCGCCGTCATTACTCAGCACCAATAAGCGCACGCCCGTGGCCAGATGCGCATTGATCGCCGCCACTGGCCGGGCGACCACGGACAGCGTCACCACCTCCTGCAACGGCCAGCCCAACCGCGCTGCCGCCAACGACACCGACGACGGTGCCGGCAAAATCAGCAGTTCTTCGGCCACCACCTGCCGCGCCAGACTGGCTCCCACGCCATAGAACATCGGGTCGCCGCTGGCCAGCACACACACCGGCGTGCCGCGCTGCGTCAGCACCGGGTCCAGGGAAAACGGACTCGGCCACAACTGGCGCTCACCGCGAATACACACCGGCAACAGGTCCAACTGGCGCTGAGCACCTATAATCCGCGTGGCGCGCAACAGGGCATGCCGGGCATTTCTGCCCAGGCCCTTGAAGCCGTCTTCACCGATGCCTACAACCGTCAGCCAGGGCGACATATCAATTCCTTGAACGACATCCGACGGGCAGGCTTTTCATGCCGCCGGACAAAGCAGGCATAATACCGCGCCTTTACCTGTGAACCGGTAGCCCCGTGAACCCAACGCCCACTCTGAATACCTTGCGCCCCTCGGCTTGTCCGGGGTTGCTGCGTATTGTCCAGGCGTTGGATGGCGGTATCTGCCGGATCAAATTGGCCGGTGGCTCGATCACCAGCGCGCAAGCCGACGCAGTGGCCGAAGCCGCCCAGGCCTATGCCGGCGGGGTGATCGAGGCGACCAACCGCGGCAATCTGCAAATACGTGGGATGGCGCCGGGCCGGATGGGCTGATTGCCAGGCTGCTGGCCGCAGGCCTGGGCCCGAGCAACGCTGGCGGTGACGACGTACGCAACCTGATGCTCAGCCCCAGCGCCGGTATCGACCCGCAGATGCTGTTCGACACTCGCCCGCTGGCCGGGCAGATCCTCGCCACCCTGCAAAACCATCCGCGTTTCCATGAGCTGTCGGCCAAGTTCGCCGTGCAGTTGGATGGCGGCGAGGATCTGGCGATGCTCGAACATCATCACGATCTGTGGCTGTCGGCGTTCGTGCGCAATGGCGAGACGCTGCTCGCGTTCGGCCTGGCCGGCTGTCCGGGGCTGGATGCGCCATTGGCCGCGGTGCCACTGGAGCAGGGCCACGCACTGGTGGTTGCGGTGCTGGACGCCTTTCTCGACCTCGCCACTCCAGAACAAACGCGCATGCGCCATTTGCCTGTGGATAACTTACTGAGCCATCTGCGCCTGCCGCTGCTGCCGGTCGACGGCTTCAAACGCCTGCCCAGTGGCGCCTTGCTGCACCTGGGAACTTATCCACAGGTGCAGAAGAATCAGTTCTACGTCGCTGCCGTCGCCCCTTTGGGTCGCCTGGATCCGACGATGCTCAGGGGCGCCGCACAACTCGCTCGCGACTTTGGTGACGCCACCTTGCGTTTCACCCCCTGGCAAGGCGTGCTGTTGCCCAACATCGAAAAACCTCACGCCGTGAGCGAACGCCTGGCGCAACTGGGCTTTCTCTGTTCCATCGACCAACCCCTTGCGCGCCTCACCGCCTGCACCGGCTCCAGCGGCTGCGCCAAGGCACTGGCCGACACCAAGGCCGACGCCCTGCAACTGGCCGCGCTGCACCCCGGGCATGACGTGCACCTGACAGGCTGCCCACGTTCCTGCGCCGCCGCGCACACCGCGCCAGTCACCTTGCTGGCGGTGAGCCCAGGCCACTACGACCTCTATTTTCGCGATGCAGCCCACCCAGGTTTCGGCTGGCTGCACGCACGCACTCTTTCCATTGAAGCGGCGGGCGCCCTGTTGCGCGCTTGTCCACGGAGCAACACCGATGATTGATTACATCCGCGACGGTCAGGAGATCTATCGCAACTCCTTCGCCATTATTCGAGCGGAAGCCAAGTTGGACCGCATCCCGGCCGATCTGGAAAAACTCGCGGTGCGGGTGATTCATGCCTGCGGCATGGTCGATGCCATCGACGGCCTGCAATTCTCCGAAGGTGCGGGCAAGGCAGGGCGCGATGCGCTGGCCGCTGGCGCGCCGATTCTGTGTGATGCGCGGATGGTCTCCGAAGGCGTGACGCGCACGCGCCTGCCGGCCAACAACGCGGTGATCTGCACCCTGCGCGACGACAGCGTGCCGGAACTGGCGCGGGAGCTGGGCAATACCCGCTCCGCTGCCGCCCTGGAGCTGTGGCGCCCGCACCTGGAAGGCAGTGTGGTGGTGATCGGCAATGCGCCGACCGCGTTGTTCTACCTGCTGGAAATGCTCGATGCGGGCGCGCCGAAACCGGCGTTGATCCTTGGTTTCCCGGTAGGTTTTGTCGGCGCCGCCGAATCCAAGGCGATGCTGGCCGCCGACAGCCGCGGCGTGCCGTTCGTGATCATGCAAGGCCGCCTGGGCGGCAGCGCCATGGCCGCCGCAGCGGTCAATGCGCTCGCCACGGAGGTGGAATGATGCAGGCACGCGGACGTTTGATCGGCCTGGGCGTGGGCCCCGGCGACCCGGAACTGATCACCCTCAAGGCCCTGCGCCTGCTGCGTGAATCGCCGGTGGTGGCGTACTTCGTGGCCAAGGGCAAGAAGGGCAACGCCTTTGGCATCATCGAGGACCATCTGGTGGCGCAGCAGACCCTGATGCCGCTGGTGTACCCGGTGACCACCGAGGCTTTGCCGGCGCCGCTGTCCTACGAGCAAGTGATCAGCGATTTTTATGACACCGCCAGCGTCGACGTGGCCGCGCACCTGGACGCCGGCCGCGATGTGGCGGTGATCTGCGAAGGTGACCCGTTCTTCTACGGTTCCTATATGTACCTGCACGACCGTTTGGCCGAGCGCTACGAAGCTCAGGTTATTCCGGGTGTGTGCTCGATGCTCGGCGGCGCTTCGGTGCTGGGCGCACCGTTGGTGTATCGCAACCAGAGCCTGTCGGTGCTGTCGGGCGTGTTGCCTCACGATGACCTCAAGCGCCGCCTGGCAGATGCCGACGCGGCAGTAATCATGAAACTGGGTCGCAACTTCCACAAGGTGCGCCAGGTGTTGGAAGAACTCGGCCTGGCCGAGCGCGCACTGTATGTGGAGCGCGCCACCATGGCCAATCAGAAGATCGTGCCGCTGGATCAGGTCGACCCGTCGTCGTCACCGTACTTCTCGCTGATCATCGTGCCCGGTGAACGGTGGCAAGGGTGATGACTCCGGCGATTGTCATCCTCGGCCAGGGCAGCCTGGCGACCGCGCGCAAGATCCAGCAGGTTTACCCTGGCGCCGTGATCCACGGCTTGGCCGGGCGGGTTGAAGGCGCGGACCAGGCTTACAGCGACTTCGGCGCCACCCTGCGTCAGTTGTATCAGCACGGCACGCCGCTGATTGCCCTGTGCGCGGCCGGTATCGTCATCCGCACCTTGGCTGCACTGCTGCTGGAAAAAGGCGAAGAGCCGGCCGTGCTGGCCGTTGCCGAAGATGGCAGTGCCGTGGTGCCGTTGCTCGGCGGCCTGGGTGGCGTGAACGTGATGGCGCGGGACATCGCGGCCGCACTTAATGTCGCCGCTGCGATCACCACCAGTGGCGAGCTGCGTTTCGGCACCTGCCTGCTCAACCCGCCGGCCGGTTATGAGTTGGCGGATCTGGAGCTGGGCAAGCGCTTCGTCTCCGACCTGCTGGCCGGCGAAAGCGTACGTATCGAAGGTGCGGCGCCGTGGCTGGATCAAGCGAATTTGCCCCAGGACCAGCAAGCGCGCCTGGCGATTCACGTAGGCAGCGCCGAGCGCGTGCCGGCTGCCAATGAATTGCTGATCTATCCGAAGACGGTGTCAGTCACCTGCAAACCGGGTGTGGAGTTGGCTGCGCGGGTGCGAGCAGCGTTGCATGACGCAGGTATCGCTGTGCAATCCCTGGCGTGCCTGCTGGCCAGCGACACGCAGATGGCCGAGGCGTCGCTGCATGACGCCGCGTCGGCATTGGCGGTGCCGCTGCGTTTCGCCAGCGTGACCCAGGATGCCGACATCGTGATTGACGTCGCCGAGCAGCCGTTGGACCTGTCGCAGCTGGGTCGCACGCGTGGCCGCCTCGCCGTGATCGGCCTCGGCCCCGGCGCCGCCGAATTGATGGTGCCGGCGGTGAAGGCCGAACTGGCGCGCTGCACCGATGTGTTGGGCTATGAAACCTACGTGCGCATGGCCGGGCCATTTCGCGACGATCAGATTCAGCACTGCACCGACAACCGTGAAGAAATGCAACGCGCACGCCATGCCTTCGAACTGGCCGCCCAAGGACGTTCGGTGGTGGTGGTGTCGTCCGGTGACCCTGGCGTGTTCGCCATGGCGGCGGCGGTGATCGAGGCGTTGCACGAGTCCAGCGATCCGACCTGGCATCAGGTCGACCTGGAAATCCTGCCAGGTGTCTCGGCCTCCCTGGCCACCGCTGCCCAGGCGGGCGCGCCGCTGGGGCATGACTTCTGCGTGATGTCGCTGTCGGACAACCTCAAGCCGTGGTCGATCATCGAAAAACGCCTGGACCTCGCGTCCCAGGCCGACCTGGCCCTGGCGTTCTATAACCCGATTTCGCGGTCACGGCCGTGGCAGTTGGGCCGTGCCCTGGAAATCGTCGCGTTGCACCGCACGCCGCAAACACCGGTGGTGCTGGGCCGCGATATCGGGCGACCGGGTCAGACCTTGCGTGTCACTACCCTGGGGCAACTCACCCCGGACCAGGTGGACATGCGCACCATGGTGCTGATCGGCTCGTCCACCACATGCACATTCCCGCGAGCCGGTGGTGGTGAATGGGTCTATACGCCACGCTGGTATGGTGAGAAACCCCTCTCCTGAAAATAGCCTGTTGGCTGCCAGAAAGCTCCGAATAACACAGGGATTGCTCTGCTGTTGTTCGGGGCTTTTTCTTTTTTGTGCGACGAAAAGCCGAAGGCTCGCAGGTGTCCCGTGTGATTGCTGGGCGCTGGTTTCAGGTGTGTCTTGCCAAGGGATGTTTGTCGTCTGGAAAGCGCATCGGCCACTGGACTAGTGTGCAGGTAAGCCCCATGTGGGGTGCTTGTGGAGAACCGAAAATGGAGCGACATCACAGAAGGATCAACAGCACAAAACGGCGCAAGTTGATTGCCGCCTACACATTACCGAGGGCACCTGGCGCGCAGCCCTCATTGCCGCCGCTCGACACGGGAGACGACTGCAACGCGGCAGTGGTCAACAACAGCGTGATGTCGTTCGCCGAGGGGCTGTCTGGCCTGAACCGGGAATACATCCGCAAAAGCTACCTGTTGGCCAGCAGCTACGTCAGCGATGTCTTGAAGATCCCACGGGGTAGCGAGGCCTGGTACGACGAATTTATCAAGGTGATGATCAGCCTGGGCTGGCTGCCGGTGCGCAGCCGTTTCGAGCGGGTTTCACATTCGGGCAAGGGCCTGTCGGTGCAGCTGGCAGCCCTGAACATCATCGCCACGATGCTGGCGTCGATGTCGGTTTCGGGGCCACTGGTCGCAGCGCTGCCGAAACTGGCGGCCGATGCGTTGGAGGCCATGAAGCAGCAACCGGCGTCCTTCGAGTTGTTCAAGCGTAACAGCACGGTGCACCAGGGCGGTGATTTCGGCCTGGCGTCCTGTGTCGAAGCGGCCGGCGAATTGACAATGGTGCTGGTGACCTACAGCACCCAGAGCGTGAGCAAGCAGGTGGGATTGCCGTTCCTTGAGTGGGACAGTGCTTCGGTCGAGGCCTTCAGCGGGCAGACCTGCCTGGTGCTGAGTACCTCGGTGGTCAACGAAAAAACCATCCAATTGATGCGCGAGAGTGCGGGCGACAAGGTGCAGTCGGCGATTGCCAAGTACCGGATCTAAGGCACCAGATAACCCCGCACACCGGTAAAGATAATTTGCGCGGCGAGGGCGCACACAAACAGGCCCATCAACCGGCTGACAATCTGCAAGCCCTGGTCCCCGAGAATCCGTTCGATACGGTTGGACAGATACAGCACCACGCCAACCGTGAGGCTGGCCAGGGCGATGCTGAGGATGGCGGTGATCTTGTCATCCCAGTGCGGCTGGCTGACGCCCATCACCAACAACGCACCGATGGTGCCGGGGCCGACGGTGAGGGGAATGGTCAGCGGTACGATGGTCACGTCCTGCTGCACGTTGTCGGTCTGCACGGCTGACTTGCCTTGGGCCATGCCCAGTGCCGAGATAAACAACACACTGCCAGCGCCGATGCGAAACGCATCCACCGTGATCCCGAACACACTGAAAATCACCCGGCCGAACAGGTAGAGCAGCACACTCGACACCAGGGTCGCCAACGCTACCTTCCACGCCAGGCGCCGGCGTTCTTTGCTGGAGTAGCCACGGGTCAGGCTGATAAAGCAGGACAGCACGAAGAACGGGCTGTAGAGCACCAGCATTTTCAGGTAGACGCTGAATAACACGTGGAGCATGGAGGTGGCTCGCGGCAGGAAAAGTGGGGAGAGTCTATCAGGCGGTACGCTCCAGGTCAGGAAGGCGCGTGCTCCGCCCGCTGCTGACGCTGCGCCACCCAGAACTCCACCAGCTCACGCAACTGCGACAACTCCACCGGCTTGGCCATATGCCCATCCATCCCGGCCTGGCGTGCGCGTTCTTTATGTTCTGAAAGGATATGCGCCGTGAGCGCCACCACCGGTGTGCGAATGCGCTGGTGGCTGACTTCCCAGGCCCGTAACTGCTGGGTGGCCGAGAAGCCATCGAGGATCGGCATTTCACAGTCCATCAGTACCAGGTCGTAACGCTGGGCCTTCATCGCCTCCAGCGCTTCTTCGCCGTTGCTGGCGGTGTCCGGATTGAGGTTGAGCTTGCCGAGCATGCCGCGAATCACTTTGGTGGAGATGCTGTTGTCTTCGGCGACCAGGATCTTGAAATCGCCGGGCACGGTAATCGCCGCCGGGGCGTTGAGCGAGACGCGGTGCGTCACGCCGCCTTTGCTGCGCTGGTTCAGCTCATCGGCCAGGGTGGTCTTGAGGGTGTAACCGGCGACCGGCTTGGCGAGGATGCGTTTGATCCCGCAGTTGCGCGCAATGATCTTGCTCGGCGCGTTGCTGATGCCGGTGAGCATGATCAGCAGGATGTCGTGGTTCAGGCTCGGGTCTTCCTTGATCTTTGCCGCCAGTTGCATGCCGGTCATGCCGGGCATGTTCTGGTCCAGCAGCACCACGTCGAAGTAATCGCGCAGGTGCGCCTTGGTGCGCAGCAAGGCCAGGGCTTCCTTGCCCGATGGCACCGCGCTGACGTTCAGGCCCCAGGCTGTGCATTGCTGCACCAGCACTTTGCGGCAGGTGTCGTTGTCGTCCACCACCAGCACACGGGCGTCCTTGAGCGGGCCATCGAGGTCGGAGGTGGGGTGTTCCAGGCGTTCCGGGTCCAGTGGCAGGGTCAGCCACAAGGTACTGCCCTGGTGACTGCCGCTCTTGATGCCGAACTCGCCGTTCATCAACAGGATCAGTTGGCGGGCGATCACCAGGCCCAGGTGGCCGCTCAGACGGGTCGCCGAGAGGAAATTCTTGCTGTGCAGTTCGCTGTGCAGCAGTGCGTCGCGCTCGGCGGCTTCCATCGGCAGACCGCTGTCCTGCACGGCAATGCGCAGGCGTGGCTTGGTGCTGCGGTCGTCCAGGGCGACCACGATCAGGACTTCGCCTTCATCGGTCTTGTGCAGGGCGTTTTCCAGCAGGCTCAGCATCGCCTGGCGCAGGCGCGTCGGGTCGCCGCTGATGACGCGCGGCACCTGGGGCTGGATAAAACTGATCAACTCGACATTCTGCTGCTCGGCCTTGGCGCGGAAGATGCTCAGGCAGTCTTCGATCAGGGCATTGAGGTCGAACTGCACGTCATCCAGTTCGATCTGCCCGGATTCAAGCTTGGAAATATCGAGAATTTCATTGATCAGTGTGAGCAGCTCGTTGCCGGCGCTGTGGATAGTCTGCACGTAGTCGCGCTGCTTCACTGACAGCGGCGTGCCCAGCAGCAACTCGGTCATGCCCAGCACGCCGTTCATGGGCGTGCGGATTTCGTGGCTGATCTTGGCCAGGAACTCGGCCTTGGCGGCGATCTCGGCATTGCTGGCGGCCAGGTCGCGGCTGAGGCTGAAACAGGCCTCGACAATCGCACGCTGGCGTTCGCCCAGGGCCAGGCTCATCAACAAGCCACTGAGGCAGATAAACGCCAGCAGCGTGATGATCAATCCCTGAGGCGACACCATCGTCAGGCCCAGCAGTGCCGGGAGGATGATCAGCGTGCCGATGTTGAACACCACCATGCCTGCCACGAACAAGCGCGCCGGGCGGTAGCCTTTCTGCCAGTGGTAAGCCGAGACAAACAGCATGCTCAGGCCGGCGAGGGCCACCAGGGCGTAGGTGATGATGTTCAGCGGCAGGGTGTTGACGAACAACAGCAGCAGGCCGCACAGCACGATAAACAGGATGTCGGCCATCAACACTTTGTTCAGCGGGTGCGGGCCCAGGGGCATGAAGAAACGATAGGCGAACATCAGCCCGCACGGTGCGGTCAGCAGCAGGGCCAGGTAGGCGCCGGGGGTCTGGATCGCATGCCAGTTCGGTAGCCATGGGCCCACCAGATTGAGCAGCAGTGCCAGGCTGAGCATCAACAGCAGTTCACAGGCCGCCAGCCATAGGCTGCTGCGCGAGCGGTGGTAAGCGAAGCGTGAGAGGTTGTGCAGGATCAGCATCAGCAGGCAGCCGAACAGCAGGCCGTAGATCAGCGTCTGGGTCTGGTCGGCGGCCGCCAGCACGGCCGGTTCCAGGGTGATATAGGGGCGCAGTTCGTGTTCCGAGACCAGGCGCAGGTAGACGTCGAGAGGCTTCTGGCTCTGGGGCATCGGCAGCATGAAATCGCTGCTGGGTAGCGGGCGTTCCGCCTGGGGCTGGCGGGCGCCGGTGCTTTGTTGCTCGACCAGGGTGTCGCCGTCCAACACATAAAGGCTCAGGTGCGACAGGTCCGGGGCGAATACCCGCAGCACTTGCTCGTGCTTGCCGGGCTGCAGCTTGAAACGTACCCACAACGCACCGTCGGGCTGCGCGGCGGTCACGCGGTCCAGTTCGATGGGGCTGAATTGATTGGTGTAGCGCGGGGAACGGATGTCGCTCAGTTGCAGGTCGGCCTGTTCATCAAGCAATACTGCCCAACCACTGCCTTGCGCAGCGGCCTGGGCCGGGAACAAGCAGAGCAGTGTCAGCAGACTGACAGTGAAACCTATGGCGATCCTGAGCCAGCGCACGGCGAAATCCCTTCGTAGGTTGATGCACGGGTTAACTATGCGCGGGGAGGCCTGTATACGGCAAGGGCCAGAGGCCCTTGCCTAACCGAACGGATAGCTAGTGTTACTGAGTTTCGCCACGTTCACGGGCAATGGCGCGGTAGCCGATGTCCGTGCGGTAGAAGCAGCCTTTCCAGTCGATCTTCTTGGCCAGTGCATAAGCCTGTTGCTGCGCAGCGTCGACACTGGCGCCCATTGCGGTAGCGCACAGTACACGACCACCGGCGGTCACAACCTTGCCATCCTTGAGCGCGGTGCCCGCATGGAACACCTTGCCTTCCAGCGTAGCAGCCGCGTCCAGGCCTTCAATCACGTCACCCTTGGCGTAGTCGGCAGGGTAACCACCCGCCGCCAGCACAATGCCGACGCTCGGGCGTGGATCCCATTGTGCTTCAACCTTGTCCAGGGCTTGCGCCAGGGCAGCTTCTACCAGCAGGACCAGGCTCGATTGCAGGCGCAGCATCACCGGTTGGGTTTCCGGGTCGCCGAAGCGGCAGTTGAACTCGATGACTTTCGGGTTGCCGGCTTTGTCGATCATCAGGCCGGCGTACAGGAAACCGGTGTACACATTGCCTTCGTCGGCCATGCCGCGCACGGTCGGCCAGATCACCAGGTCCATCACACGCTTGTGCACTTCAGCGGTGACCACCGGGGCAGGGGAGTAGGCACCCATGCCGCCGGTGTTCGGGCCGCTGTCGCCGTCGCCGACGCGTTTGTGGTCCTGGCTGGTGGCCATCGGCAGCACGTTCTTGCCATCGACCATCACGATAAAGCTGGCTTCTTCGCCATCGAGGAATTCCTCGATGACCACACGCGAACCGGCATCACCAAAGGCATTGCCGGCGAGCATGTCGCGCACGGCGTCTTCGGCTTCCTGCAAGGTCATGGCAACGATCACGCCTTTACCGGCGGCCAGGCCATCGGCCTTGATCACGATCGGTGCACCTTTTTCACGCAGGTAGGCCAGGGCCGGCTCGATCTCGGTGAAGTTCTGGTAGTCGGCAGTCGGGATCTTGTGGCGCGCCAGGAAATCCTTGGTGAAGGCTTTCGAGCCTTCCAGCTGGGCAGCGCCGGCAGTTGGGCCGAAGCAATCCAGGCCGCGGCTGCGGAACAGGTCTACGACACCGGCAACCAATGGCACTTCCGGACCGACGATGGTCAGGGAGACGTTTTTCTCGGCGAAGTCAGCCAGCTGTTCAAGGGCCAATACGTCGATGGCTACGTTTTCGCACTTGGCTTCAATGGCCGTACCGGCGTTGCCGGGGGCGACGAAAACTTTCTGGACGCGAGGGTCCTGGGCAACTTTCCAGGCCAGGGCGTGTTCACGGCCACCGCTGCCAATGATCAAAACATTCATTTCAAAAACCTCAAATTCTGTAAGGCGCTGCACGAGCGCTTTATGTGGGAGGGGGCTTGCCCCCGATAGCGGTGGTTCAGTGACAGATGTGTTGACTGATGCACCGCCATCGGGGGCAAGCCCCCTCCCACATTTGGATCGAGTTGGATCAGTGACGGAAGTGGCGCATGCCGGTGAAGACCATGGCAATGCCGGCTTCATCAGCAGCGGCAATCACTTCAGCATCACGCATCGAGCCGCCCGGTTGGATCACCGCAGTCACGCCTGCTTTTGCGGCATTGTCCAAACCGTCGCGGAACGGGAAGAACGCATCGGATGCCATCACCGAACCTACAACCTGCAGACCGGCGTGCTCAGCCTTGATCGCGGC
>NZ_JADDUM010000289.1 GCF_015163715.1 Pseudomonas cyclaminis | reverse complement strand
TTTTTATGGGTAACTGAATGAGACCGAGTCGCCTGCATCGGGGGCAAGCCCCCTCCCACACTCGAGCGCATTCTTTGGGCAATATGGGAGGGGGCTGCCCGCGATAGGGCCACCTCGGCTCCCAGCCCTACACCGAAAACCGCGCCACCATCGAATTCAAATCCACCGCCAACCGCGACAACTCCTGGCTCGCCGCACTGGTCTGGTTAGCCCCGGCAGACGTCTGATGCGCCAGGTCGCGGATATTCATCAAGTTACGATCCACTTCACGCGCCACCGCCGCCTGCTGTTCCGACGCACTGGCGATCACCAGGTTGCGCTCATTGATCAGGGTGAACGCCGAGGCAATCGCCTCCAGCGCTGTCCCCGCCGACTTGGCGATGTCCAGGGTGGAACGCGCCCGGGTGTTGCTCTGCTGCATTGAACTGACGGCCTGCTCCGTGCCTTGCTGAATCCCACTGATCATCTGCTCGATTTCCTGGGTCGACTGCTGAGTACGATGAGCCAGGGCCCGCACTTCATCGGCGACCACCGCAAAACCGCGCCCCGCATCACCTGCCCGCGCGGCCTCAATAGCGGCATTCAGCGCCAGTAGGTTGGTCTGCTCGGCAATCGAGCGAATCACGTCCAGCACCTTGCTGATGCCATAGACCTTCTGCGCCAAGTCTTCGACCTGGGTCACGTTGTCGGTCACATCGATAGCCAGCGCCTCGATTGACACGACGGTTTGCTGCACCTGCTCACGCCCTTGCTGGGCGATACGGTCCGACTCGCGGGACGCCTGGGACGTAGCCACCGCATTGCTCGCCACCTCCTCCACCGCCGCCGTCATCTGGTTGACCGCCGTGGCGGCCTGTTCGATTTCCTGGCTTTGCTGGTGCAAACCACGGGTAGCGTCCTCGGTGACGCAACTGAGCTCCTCGGAAGCCGACGCAAGCTGGTTCGATGACTCGGATATACGCCGAAGGGTGTCACGCAAGGTGTCCTGCATGCCCTTGAGCGCCCGCTGCAAGCGTGCGGGCTCGTCCTTGCCGGTGACAGTAATCTCCCCCGTCAGTCGCCACTGGCGACGTTCTGGGCAACCTGGAGCGACTGCGCCAGGGGCAGCACGATACTGCGGGTCAGCCAGACCGCCAGGCCAATAGTGACCAGCGTGGCCAGGGCAACCATGGCGATGACCCAGGTTCGCGACTCGCTGAACACGTTCTGCGCCTGCTTGGCCGCCTCGTTGGCACTGAGCTTGTTCAGATTGACCAGGGCACGCAGGGTCAGCGCCATTTGATCGGCAAACTGGTTCATCTCGCCGTTGACCACCTGAATCGCGTCCTCCAGCCGATTGGCCTTGGACAGCACCACGACCTGTTCCTGGCGCTGTAGGTAACGCTGTTGCTCGCCCTTGAAGCGGTCAAACAACACACGCTCCTCAGGCAACACGATCAACGCTTCGTACAGCTGTTCGGCGCTATTCAGGCCGGCTTTGGTCTCGGTGATTTTCTGCTCGTTCTGTGCCACGGCCTGAGGATCGCGATTGACCAGCAAGCGTAAGGTCAGCGCACGAATGCGCAGCACGTCCTGGCTTATCTCCCCCACCGCCATCACGCTCGGTAACCAGTTGTTCTCCACCTGGTCCGACTGCTGGCGCATATTGCCCATCTGCAGCAGCGCAAAGCCGCCCAGCGCAAACACCATCAATGCCAGCACGCCAAACCCCAAACCGGCGCGGGGGGCGATATTCAAACTTCTGATACTCATGCCTTGGTTCCTTCCAAACGCGCTGCATCCATTTGCAGCTGGCTGCTTTGAAAGGTATCGGCGCCTCAAGGCGTTTGCGTAAGATCAAAACGCGATATCAACGGGCAGCGCCATCGCGAGTGGTTTTGGGCAGGATCGCCAGGAAATTATCCTTCGCCACCTTGTGGGCCACGTCCTCAGGAAGCGCGTCGAGGAAGGGATCAAAGCGGCGCATTTCCTTACCCAACTTGTTGAAACGCCCTACCACGTCCGAGCCCAGCATGAAGCGCTCAGGGAAGCGCTCCACCAGCTTTACCCACTCGGGCCTGGGCTTGCCCGCATCGTCCAGCAAGTACGGCGTCAGCATGCTCCACGACAGGTCGATGTAGAGATTGGGGTAGGCCTCCAGCATGCGGTTCAACGTTGGCAGCAAGAAGTCCATCTGGACCTGATGGCGGTGAATCTCCTTGCTGGTGCCGGCATGGGCCCAGATAAAGCGGGTGTGCGGATGATTGCGCAGCGGCTCTTCAACCTCGGCCAGGTACAACGGGTTGCGCTCGCGCTTGGAGGTGATGTTCGAGTGCAGCATCACCGGCAGGTCATTTTCAGCGGCCAGATGGTAGATGCGCGTCATCGCTTCGTTATTCGCACGCGGAGTGTCGCCCGAGGTCAGCGCGGTGAGGTCATCGTGACGGGTGAACACCTCACCAATGCCCTGCCACAGCCCTGGATTGAGGTCGAGCATGCGTTGGATATGGGCAGCCGAGTTCTTGTCGTTGGGGTTGAAACCGCTCAGAAACGGATGAAAATGCGGGCGCTGTTCAGGGGCAAGCTTGTTTACAGCCGCAGCGACGATCACGTCAGTGGCGCTGTACCAATAGGCATCGGCGTCGTCACCGGCGTAGTAGCGCGGACGTTTGGGCTCGTCTTCGTGCCATTTCTTCGCCACGGGAATGCCGGAAATCATCACATGTTCGATGCGATTCTCGGCCATCGTCTTGAGCAATTTATCCATGCCCGCCGTTTCCTGGAAAAAATCCACGTAATGCAGGTGTGCATCGCTGTAGGCATAGTCGCGCGCCTGCACGGCAAGGCTAGTGGCGGCGAGCAACAGGGCGAGACTCAGGCGGTTCCAGGGCACGATAAAACCTCGATAGGGGCCAATACGGGTAGACCGTGTGCCATGTGCCGGGGTTCATCGCGCAAAAACGCGGAACACTGAAGTGCCAGCATGCTCTATAACTGCATGACCTTCATCCTGCCACCCCGTGAGGTTTGCCATGCCTGTTACCGTGAACACACTGAACGCTGAAAACTTCCGCCACAGCGTCAACATCAACAACCACGAGCTGTTTACCGACCTGCCCAAGAGCCTGGGTGGCGACGACTCGGCGCCCTCCCCCCACGACTACTTCGATGCGGCGCTGGCGTCGTGCAAAGCCCTGACCGTCAGGCTTTACGCCCAGAAAAAAGACATCCCGCTGACCGGCGTGACCGTGGAAGTCACCCACGACGCTGCCGAAGAACAAAAGGGTAAATACAAACTCAACGTCAAGTTGACCCTCAAAGGCGTACTCACCGACGCTCAGCGCGATGAGCTGCATCGCGTGGCAGACAAATGCCCGGTGCACAAGCTGATGACCACTGCTGAAATCAGCATCGAGACCCAGTTGTCCGAAGGCGCCTTCAGCCAATAGCGGCAACCTCGCGTCGAGCGGGTTATGCTCAGCAGCATCTAACCCGCTCAGACTGGGACGCACCATGACCACCCTCACCGTGATCCGCCCTCGCCCCGAGGATGTCGAAGGCCAGCCAATCCTGCGTCCGCTGCCTTCGCGAGAATGTCGCAGCGTCGGGCCGTTTGTATTCTTCGACCATATGTTGCACACGCGCTACGCACCAGGCAGCGGCATGAATATCCGCCAACATCCGCATATCGGCCTGTCCACGCTTACCTATCTGTTCGAGGGCGCGCTGCAGCATAAAGACAGCCTGGGTTCCGATCAGGTGGTAGAGGCCGGCGATGTCAGTTGGATGACCGCCGGTAGCGCGATTGCCCACGTGGAGCGCACACCCCAGGCACTCAAGGCCAGTGGTTTCAGCCTGCATGGACTGCAAGTGTGGCTGGCGTCGCCCAAGGATCATGAGACCGGACCCGGCCATTACAGCCACCACCCGGCGGCGAGCCTGCCGGTGAGTGACAATCTGGGCGTGCAGATCCGCCTGATCGCCGGCAATGGGTTTTGCCTGAAATCACCGGTGCCGGTGCTGTCGCCGACGTTGTATGCCGAGGTGCAGATGCAGACGGCCACTACCCTGCTGATCCCCGATGAGCATGAGGAACGGGCGGTGTATGTGCTGGACGGCGAGGCGCAATTGGACGGTGAGGCGCTGGAGATACATAGCTTGGTGGTGCTGCCGAGCGGGCAGGAGATGACGCTGTTTGCCGAGTCCGATTGCCATCTGATGGTTTTCGGCGGTGCACCTTTGGATGGGCCACGGCGGATCAATTGGAATTTTGTGGCGAGTGATCCTTTGAGGATTGAACAGGCGCGGCGGCGTTGGGCGGCTGGGGATTGGCCGACGGTACCGGGAGAGTCTGAAAGAATTGAGTTGCCAGTGAGATAGCTATCGGGGGCAAGCCCCCCTCCCACCTTGAATGTGTTCACAGTTCAAAATGTGGGAGGGGGCTTACCCCCGATGAGGCCGGAACAGGCCCTGCAGCCTTAGGCCTTGAACACTTCATCCAGCAAGTTATGCATCGACTGGAACGCCCGCTTGGCGGTCGTCGCGTCGTACATCATCTTGCCCGGCACGTTGGCGTGCGGGTCGGTGAAGGAATGCACCGCGCCGCCATAGCTCAGCAATTGCCAATCCACGCCAGCCGCATTCATTTCATCTTCAAACGCTGGCAACTGCTCTTTCGGCACCAACGGGTCGGATGCGCCGTGCAGCACCAGCACCGAGCCCTTGATGTTCTTCGCATCCGCAGGGTTTGGCGTGTCGAGGGTGCCGTGGAACGATACGGCAGCCTTCAACGGCGCGCCGGTACGGGCCAGCTCCAGGGAGCAGCACCCGCCGAAGCAGAAACCAAAGGTCGCCAGCTTCGAGGTATCCACCGCCGCTTCCGCCTGACCTTGCAATTGCTCAAAGGCCGCCTGCATGCGCTTGTTCAGCAACGCACGATCATTCTTCAACGGCATCATCGCAGCGCCGGCTTCGTCACCATTCGACGGGCGCACACTTTGCCCGTACAGGTCAGCGATCAGCACCACGTAGCCTTTACCGGCAACGGCCTTGGCGATCTCTTCGGCGCCCGCACTCACTCCCATCCAGTTCGGCGCCATCAACAAGCCCGGCAACGGGCCCTTATGGCTGGCATCGAATGCCAGGCGGCTCTCATAAGACTGGCCATCAATCTGATAGACCACGGAACGCACAGTGACTTGGCTCATCATTTACTCCAGTTGAGGTGCAGTAGAACGAAAAAACCCGCCGAAGCGGGTTTTTCTACATCGGGGTCAAACCGACAGTTCAACCAACAGCTTGTTCAGGCGGCGCACATACGCGGCCGGATCCTTGAGGCTGTCGCCAGCGGCCAGGGCCGCCTGGTCGAAGAGGATGTGCGACAGGTCGCCAAACCGCTCTTCGCTCTGCTCGCCGTCGAGTTTCTCGATCAGCGGGTGAGCCGGGTTGAATTCGAAGATCGGCTTGGAATCCGGAACCTTCTGGCCGCTGGCTTCAAGAATCTGGCGCATCTGCATGCCCAGGTCCTGCTCGCCGATGGCCAAAATCGCCGGGGAGTCGGTCAGGCGGTGGGAAACCCGCACTTCGCTGACCGCATCGCCCAGGGCCGTCTTGATCCGCTCAACCAGGCCTTCTTTGGCCTTGGCGACTTCTTCGGCTTCCTTCTTCTCTTCTTCGGAGTCCAGGTTACCCAGGTCCAGGTCACCACGGGCCACGTCGACGAAGGTCTTGCCGTCGAATTCGTTGAGGTAGCTCATCAGCCACTCATCGATACGGTCGGTCAGCAGCAGCACTTCGATGCCTTTCTTGCGGAAGACTTCCAGGTGCGGGCTGTTCTTGACCTGGGCGTAGGTTTCGCCGGTCAGGTAGTAGATCTTGTCCTGACCTTCCTTGGCGCGTGCCAGGTATTCAGCCAGGGACACGACCTGCTCGCCGTCGTCGCCCTGAGTCGAGGCAAAACGCAGCAGGCCGGCGATTTTTTCCTTGTTGGCAAAATCTTCCGCCGGGCCTTCTTTCATGACCTGGCCGAAGTTTTTCCAGAAGCCTTTGTATTGCTCAGGCTCGTTCTTCGCCAGCTTTTCCAGCATGTCGAGGACGCGCTTGGTCAATGCCGACTTCATCGAATCGATGATCGGGTCTTTCTGCAGGATTTCCCGCGACACGTTCAGCGACAGGTCATTGGAGTCGACCACGCCCTTGATGAAGCGCAGGTACAGCGGCAGGAACGATTCCGCCTGATCCATCACGAAAACGCGCTGCACGTAGAGTTTCAGGCCTTTCGGCGCTTCACGCTGGTACAGGTCGAACGGAGCACGGGCCGGCACGTAGAGCAGCGAGCTGTATTCCAGCTTGCCTTCGACCTTGTTGTGGCTCCAGCTCAGCGGGTTTTCGTAGTCGTGGGCGATGTGCTTGTAGAACTCCTGGTATTCCTCGTCCTTCACTTCAGTGCGAGGACGGGTCCACAGGGCGCTGGCACGGTTGACCACTTCCCATTCCTGGGCAGGCGCCTCTTCGCCTTCGGCGGCGGCGGCCTGCTCTTTCGGCAACTCGATCGGCAAAGCGATGTGGTCGGAGTACTTCTTGATGATGTTGCGCAGGCGGTAGCCGTCTGCAAACTCATCTTCAGCGGATTTGAGGTGCAGCACGATACGGGTGCCACGATCAGCCTTATCGATGGTGGCGATTTCGAATTCGCCCTCACCCTTGGAGGCCCAGTGCACGCCTTGGCTGGCGTCGAGGCCGGCACGGCGGCTGAACACTTCAACCTTGTCGGCGACGATGAAGGCCGAGTAGAAGCCCACGCCGAACTGGCCGATCAGGTGCGAATCTTTCTTCTGGTCGCCCGACAGATTCTTCATGAAATCAGCGGTGCCGGATTTGGCGATGGTCCCCAGGTGGGTGATCGCATCGTCACGGCTCATGCCGATACCGTTGTCTTCGAGGGTGACGGTCTTGGCGTCTTTGTCGAAACTCACACGGATTTTCAGTTCGGCGCCACCTTCCAGCAACTCAGGCTTGGACAGGGCTTCGAAACGTAATTTGTCGACAGCGTCAGAGGCGTTCGAGATCAATTCGCGAAGGAAAATTTCCTTGTTGGAATACAGCGAATGGATCATGAGGTGCAGCAGTTGCTTCACCTCGGTCTGGAAGCCCAGGGTTTCCTTTTGAGTTTCCACACTCATGGTCATCAAACTCCAATTGGATGGCAGTGGCCGCGCCCTTGAGGGTTGGCGGCGGGTTGTCATCAAAGTTGGGGGCTAAGGCCAGGATTTCAAGGGCGACCGGTTTCCTCAATTTTGAAATGCGCGCGGGCGGTGGCGATGGGTTCTGCCGGGGTGCTCTGCCAGGCGGTGATTGCCACATTCGCCACCCGTCGACCCTGGCGCCAGACCTGGCATGTGGCGTAAGTGTCGCGGAACTGGCCGGCCCGCAGGTAATCCAGGGAAAAATCGATGATTTTCGGCAAGCCCGGCGCACCGGTGGACACCAGCAAGTGCAACGCCGCCGCCAGCTCCATAAAGCCTGCAATCACCCCGCCGTGCAGCGCCGGCAATATGGGGTTACCAATGTTGTCCTTGTTGGCGGGCAGGCGAAACAACAACTCATCGCCCAGGCGCGTGCATTCAATGCCGATCAGCCTGGCATAGGGAATCAGCTCCAGCAGCGCTTCATAATTGCCAGGCTCATGGGCCTGTTCCAGGCGCGTCTTGAATCGATGCGTCATGCCTGCTCTCCCTTGATTGTACTGCTCAGGCCTTGGGCTCCCTTGAGGCGCTTGCCCATGCGCATGAAGGTACCTACCACATGGGCGATGGGCTGCTGCGGGTCATCCTGGTAGGCGACGCCACGGGTGAAAATCACATCGGTGGTCACCCGGTAGCATTGGGCGAAGCCATAGACCGATTTGTGAGGCTCGGCGGTGTGCATGTAATCGATGCGCAGGTCGAGGGTCGGGCATACCTCAAACTCAGGCAATACACACAAGGTTGCCATGCCGCAGGCGGTATCCATCAGCGACGTCAGCGCACCGCCATGGATCACGCCGGTACGCGGGTCGCCGACGATGGAGGGGCCATAGGGCAAGAGCAATGTCATGCCCTCCGGGTTGGCCGCGTGCACAGTGATCCCCAGCACCTGACAATGGCGCAGGGCCGAGACAAAACGCGTCGCACGCTCTAACAATGGGTTTTCGGTCATTCGGTCGAGACTCTTATTAGCGTTGATCCGCGGAGTAGGCAGCGCAGGTGAAAGTTCCTTGGGCAGCGCTGTTTATATATCTGCGCAATTAAAGGAACTAATGCTGAACCCTCAGGCTCGAAAGGCCAGTAGATATCTTCAATAAGGAGAAACACCCCATGCGCAAGACTTTAGCTATTTCCATGATGCTCGCCGCTGCCCTCGGTCTCGCTGCCTGCGACAAAAAATCCGAAGACAAAGCCCAAGACGCCGCTGCACATTCTGAGCAGGCTCAGAAAGACATGGCGAAGGCTCAGGATAAAGTGAACGACGCTGCGAAAGAAAACGCCGATGCTGCCAAAGCTCAGGCTGAATCGAACGAAGCCGCCGCAAAAGAAGCAGCACCTGCTACTCCAACCACCGGTTCTTAAGACCGCGGTTTGAAATAGCTTCGCTGTAAAAAGAAGCCCGCTTAAATAGCGGGCTTTTCTTTGCCTGCTGTTTTTATTCGCAGCGTTAATACGCTGAAGTTGACTAAGCCTGCTCTTTGACCGCCTCTGGGACTGGCGTATCAGTCTGCGTATACACCATCACTTGCAGCACGTCGGAATGAAACTCCCGACGGTACAGCACGACCACTACCCCAGCACTCATCAACATGAATAACCATGGGCTGACAAACCACGCCAGCATGGTCATGCCGAAGTAGTAAGCACGCAGGCCAAAGTTGAACTGGTTGGCGGCCATGGAAATCACCCGCGCCGCCCTCGAAGCAAACGCTTTGCGCTCCTGCTCGGACACCTGCCGCTCACCGATCATCGGCGCCGACCCCACCAGCACTGCCGCAAAGTTGTACTGGCGCATGCACCAACTGAATGTGAAGAAGGCGTAGACGAACACCAGCGCCAGGCACAACAGCTTGATCTCCGACATCCCCTGGGAGGCCTGCTGCACCATGGGAATGTCTGCGAGCAACGAAACAGCCCGTTCGGACGCGCCGAGCACGGTGAGGATACCGGCAAGGATAATCAGCGTGCTGGAGGCGAAGAACGAGGCATTGCGCTCCAGGTTGCCGATCACGCTGGCGTCGGCGATACGGTTGTCGCGCAGCAGCATGCGGCGCATCCAGTCTTCGCGATACAGGTGCAGCACACTGGCCAGGCACGCTGTGTCCCGGGCCTTCCAGGTCGCATAACGGGTATAGCCGCCCCAACACAGGATGAACCAGAGGGCGGCAAGCAGGTGGACTTGATTGGTTTCGACGAACGACATGCGGGCCCTATTACACGAGGTGGTGTGACGAACGCGGTCAACATGTGGGAGCGGGCTTGCTCGCTCCCACACCTACCGTGTTTCAACTTTAGAATCTTGTCGCCTACTAAGCATAAAAAATGCCCCATATCGATTGATACGGGGCATTTCTGCGCAGCCTTGAAAATGTGTTACGCGATCGCTTCGCTACGCTTGCCGAGCATACGGTCAATGACCACCGCTACCACCAGCACCATCACCGACGGCACCAGCCAGGCCAGGCCTTGTTCGCTCAATGGCAGGTTGGCCAACGACGAAGGCATCCAGCCAGCCAGGCCAGCGCCCTTGAGGGCGTCAATGCAGCCAAAGATAAACGAAACCAGCATCACCGGGCCAACGATGCGGCCCTGCTCCTGCCAGAAGTCTTTGCAGAAGCTCAACGCCACCAGCACGATGCACGGCGGGTAGATCGCGGTGAGCACCGGGATCGAGAAGGCAATCAGCTTGGTAAGGCCCAGGTTGGACACGAACAGCGAGAACAGCGCCAGGATCACTACCAGTGTCTTGTAGGACAACGGCAGGATTTTGCTGAAGTACTCTGCGCACGCGCAGGTCAGGCCAACAGCGGTCACCAGGCATGCCAGGGAGATCAACACCGCCAGGAAACCACTGCCCAGGGAGCCGAAGGTGTGTTGCACGTAGGCGTGCAGTACGGCAGCGCCATTTGCCGCACCAGCGGCCACTTCGTGACTGCCCGCACCCAGGCGGAACAGGCTGACGTACACCAGTGCCAGGCCCACACCGGCAATCAGGCCCGCGATGATTGCGTAGCGGGTGATCAGCTTTGGCGACTCCACACCACGGGAGCGGATAGCGTTGACGATCACGATGCCGAATACCAACGCGCCCAGGGTGTCCATGGTCAGGTAACCATTGATAAAGCCTTGGGAAAACGGTGCGGCGACGTATTCGGGGGTAGCAACGCCCACTTCACCGGCCGGCAGGGCAAACGCGGCAATGCCGAGGATGGCCAGCGCGATGATCTTCAGCGGTGCGAGGAAGCGACCCACGGTGTCCAGCAGGCGCCCTGGGTACAGGGACACGAAGAACACCACCAGGAAATACACCGAGCTATAGAGGAACAGCGCCAGCGGGCTCTCGCCGGTCAGCGGCGCCAGGCCTACTTCGAAGGACACGGTCGCGGTACGCGGGGTAGCGAACAGCGGTCCTACCGCCAGATACGCCGCCGCCGCGAGCAGGCCACCGGCGATCTTGCCGATCGGGCTGCTCAACGCGTCCATACCGCCGCCGACCTTGGCCAGGGCGATCACGGTGACCACCGGCAAACCCACTGCGGTGATCAGGAAGCCCAGCGCTGCCATCCAGACATGAGGCCCGGACTGCAAACCAACGATAGGCGGGAAGATGATGTTACCGGCGCCCACGAACAGGGCAAAGGTCATGAAGCCCAACGCCAGGATGTCCTGGCTTTTCAACACTTTCATTTCGGGAAATACCACACTACTGAATCGGAATTTAGAGAGGGATTCCCTGTGGATGAGGGAAATACTGCCAGCCCTGATGGGGGCCGACCGGTCTAGCGCGGGGCTTCCTTTTGGGAGGCGCACGCATAAAGAGGCGGTTAGGGTACAGAATTAGCTTGAAGAACGCACTGTTGCGGGGCGGACTGTCCGATAAGCGACATCTTGATGTCGCGTTTTCATACTTAATTTGGAAATCTAATCCAATGTGGGAGGGGGCTTGCCCCCGATGGCAGTGGTTCAGTCAATACATCAGGTGACTGTCATATCGCTATCGGGGGCAAGCCCCCTCCCACATTTTGATCTTCACCATGCCCAAGAATGCACAAAGGCCACCCGAAGGTGGCCTTTGCCTGGTGAAGCGTCAGTTAAGCGCGAGGCTTATTTGACAGCCCAACCGGTCAGCTCGGACAAAGCCTTGCCGATGTCTGCCAGCGAACGCACGGTTTTAACGCCTGCGTCTTCCAGGGCAGCAAACTTCTCGTCTGCAGTACCCTTGCCGCCAGAGATGATTGCGCCAGCATGGCCCATGCGCTTGCCCGCAGGGGCAGTCACACCAGCGATGTAGGAAACAACCGGCTTGGTCACGTGTGCCTTGATGTAGGCAGCCGCTTCTTCTTCAGC
>NZ_JADDUM010000288.1 GCF_015163715.1 Pseudomonas cyclaminis | reverse complement strand
AATAGAATATTTTTATATAAATTCAGTAAAAAAACGCCCCGAACCACGTCGGGCGTTTTCATTCAGCAGTTACCAATCAAGCCTGATCAGCCAACCGCCACGTCGTCCCACCCTTCCCATCTTCCAACACCACACCCATCGCGGTCAGTTGGTCGCGGATACGGTCGGACTCCGCCCAGTCTTTACCAGCACGAGCAGCCAGACGCGCCTGGATCAGCGCCTCCACTTGCGCCGCATCCACACGCCCTTCGGCGCCGGCTTGCAGGAAGTCATCGGCTTCCATCTGCAACACGCCCAACACGCTGGCCAGTTCCTTCAGGCGCGCAGCCAGACCTGCCGCCGCGTCGAGATCACTCTCACGCAGGCGATTGATCTCGCGCACCATCTCGAACAATACGGCGCAGGCTTCCGGCGTACCGAAGTCATCGTTCATTACTTGGGTGAAGCGCTCAACGAACGCTTCGCCACCGCTAGGAGCGACAACGGGCAAACCTTTCAACGCGTGATAGAACCGCTCCAGGGCGCCCTTGGCGTCCTTGAGGTTGTCTTCCGAGTAGTTGATGGCGCTGCGGTAGTGGCTGGACACCAGCAGGTAACGCACCACTTCCGGGTGATACTTTTCCAGCACGTCGCGGATGGTGAAGAAGTTGTTCAAGGACTTGGACATCTTCTCGCCATTGATGCGGATCATGCCGCAGTGCATCCAGGCGTTGGCGTAGGTTTTGCCGGTGGCTGCTTCGCTCTGGGCGATTTCGTTTTCGTGGTGCGGGAACTCAAGGTCGCTGCCGCCGCCATGAATATCGAAAGTGTCGCCCAGGCAGCAGGTGGACATCACCGAGCATTCGATGTGCCAGCCCGGACGCCCGGCGCCCCATGGGGATTCCCAGCTCGGCTCGCCGGGCTTGGTGGCTTTCCACAGCACGAAGTCGAGGGGGTCCTGCTTGGCTTCGTCGACTTCGATGCGTGCGCCGATGCGCAGGTCTTCGATCTTTTTACGCGACAGCTTGCCGTAGCCCATGAACTTGGCGACGCGGTAGTACACGTCGCCATTGCCTGGGGCGTAGGCGTAACCCTTGTCGATCAGGGTCTGGATCATCGCGTGCATGCCAGGAATGTGGTCCGTGGCACGCGGTTCCATGTCCGGCTTGAGGATGTTGAGGCGCGCCTCGTCCTCGTGCATCGCGGCGATCATGCGCTCGGTCAGCGCGTCGAACGACTCACCGTTTTCGTTGGCGCGGTTGATGATCTTGTCGTCGATGTCGGTGATGTTGCGCACGTACGTCAAGTCATAGCCGCTGAAACGCAACCAGCGGGTCACCAGATCGAAGGCAACCATGCTGCGGCCGTGGCCGATGTGGCAGTAGTCGTACACGGTCATGCCGCACACGTACATGCGCACCTTGTTGCCATCCAGGGGCTTGAAGACTTCTTTGGTCTTGCTGAGCGTGTTGTAGATCGTTAGCACGATGAATCCCTTAAGACTAAATCACTGGCCCCACGAATCACGCAAGGTCACGGTACGGTTGAATACCGGAGCACCTGGTTTCGAGTCCTTGATATCCGCGCAGAAGTAACCTTCGCGCTCGAACTGGAAACGGTCTTCCGGCTGTGCGTCGCCAAGCGATGGCTCGGCACGACAACCAGTGAGTACTTGCAGGGAGTCAGGGTTGATGTTGTCGAGGAAGCTCGCGCTGTCTTCGGCCTTCTCCGGGTTCGGCGAGCGGAACAGGCGATCGTACAGACGCACTTCGCACTCGATGCTGGCCGCAGCCGGCACCCAGTGGACCACGCCTTTGACCTTGCGGCCTTCAGGGTTCTTGCCGAGGGTTTCCGGGTCGTAGGAGCAGCGCAGTTCGACGATGTTGCCATCGGCGTCCTTGATCGCTTCGTCGGCACGGATCACGTAGCTGCCGCGCAGGCGCACTTCGCCGTTCGGCTCCAGGCGCTTGTAGCCTTTTGGCGGCTCTTCCATGAAGTCATCGCGGTCGATGTAGATTTCACGGGCGAACGGCAGCTTGCGCACGCCCAGTTCTTCTTTTTGCGGATGACGCGGCAGTTCGAGGTTCTCGACCTTGTCTTCCGGGTAGTTGGTGATCACGACTTTCAACGGACGCAACACGCACATGGCGCGCGGGGCGTTCGCGTCGAGGTCCTGGCGGATGCTGAACTCGAGCATGCCGAAGTCAACCACGCCGTCGGAACGGTTGGTGCCGACCATGTCGCAGAAATTGCGGATCGACGCCGGGGTGTAACCGCGACGGCGGAAGCCCGACAGGGTCGACATGCGCGGGTCATCCCAACCAAACACGTGCTTCTCATCGACCAGTTGTTTGAGCTTGCGCTTGCTGGTGATGGTGTAGTTCAGGTTCAGGCGGCTGAATTCGTACTGACGCGGGTGTGCCGGCACCGGCAGGCTGTCGAGGAACCACTCGTACAGCGGACGATGGCTTTCGAACTCCAGGGTGCAGATGGAGTGGGTGATGCCTTCGATGGCATCCGACTGACCGTGGGTGAAGTCGTAGTTCGGGTAGATGCACCACTTGTCACCGGTCTGGTGGTGGTGGGCATGGCGGATGCGGTACATGATCGGGTCGCGCAGGTTCATGTTCGGCGAGGCCATGTCGATCTTGGCACGCAGTACGCGGGCGCCGTCCGGGAACTCACCGGCGCGCATGCGGGCGAACCAGTCCAGGTTCTCTTCCACGGTGCGGTCGCGGAACGGGCTGTTCTTGCCCGGCTCGGTCAGGGTGCCGCGGTATTCCTTGGCCTGCTCCGGGCTCAGGTCGTCGACGTAGGCCTTGCCGGCCTTGATCAGCTCGACGGCCCAGTCGAACAACTGGTCGAAATACTTGGAGGCGTAGCGCACTTCACCGGACCATTCGAAGCCCAGCCACTTGATGTCGCTTTCGATGGCGTCGATGTATTCCTGGTCTTCCTTGGCCGGGTTGTGTCGTCGAAACGCAGGTGCGTGACGCCACCAAACTCCTGGGCCAGGCCGAAGTTCACACAGATCGACTTGGCGTGACCGATGTGCAGGTAGCCGTTGGGCTCTGGCGGGAAGCGGGTGACGATCTGCGTGTGCTTGCCCGAATCCAGGTCCGCCTGGATGATCGGGCGCAGGAAATTGACCGGGACGGCAGGTCCAGTCTTGGAATTCGAGGTAGGGTCGACAGTGGGCTTGCTCATAGGATCCTTGAACAGACAGGTTCGTGGCCGGTTGGGGCCAGATAAAACAAAGGCCGTATCATAGCTGATGCTGTCAAGCTGCTGACAGAGCGCGGTCAAAAACTGCTGGATTTATTGCACCGGCGGTAAAAAACCACCTCGAAATTCCCGTCGGGCACGCTAAACTGCGCGCCTTGGCCGCAATTTCGCCAAACCGGTAAGGCGCCCAGGCGCTCAAACCCACGAATTTCCTGAAAGAGTAGTGAACATGACTCAAGTCAAACTGACCACCAACCACGGCGAGATCGTCATCGAGCTGAACGCCGAGAAAGCGCCGATCACCGTCGCCAACTTCATCGAGTACGTGAACGCCGGCCACTACGAGAACACTGTTTTCCACCGTGTCATCGGCAACTTCATGGTCCAGGGCGGCGGTTTCGAGCCTGGCATGAAAGAAAAGAAAGACAAGCGCCCAAGCATCCAGAACGAAGCGGACAACGGCCTTTCCAACGAAAAGTACACCGTCGCCATGGCCCGTACCATGGAGCCGCATTCGGCCTCCGCGCAGTTCTTCATCAACGTGGCCGACAACACCTTCCTGAACCACAGCGGCAAGAACGTGCAGGGTTGGGGCTACGCCGTATTCGGTAAAGTCACCGAAGGCCAGGACGTAGTCGACAAGATCAAAGGCGTGTCCACCACGTCCAAGGCCGGTCACCAGGACGTTCCTGCAGAAGACGTGATCATCGAGAAAGCCGAGATCATCGAAGCGTGATATTGCTGATTTCAGACTTGCATCTGGAAGAGGAGCGCCCGGACATCACCCGGGCGTTTCTGGATCTGCTCCACGGCCGCGCCCGTGGCGCCCAGGCGTTGTACATTCTGGGGGACTTCTTCGAAGCCTGGATTGGCGACGATGGGATGACCGACTTCCAGCGTTCGATTTGCACGGCTCTGCGTGAGTTGAGCGACAGCGGCACCCCGATTTTTATCATGCACGGCAACCGCGATTTCCTGATCGGCAAGGCATTCTGCAAAGCAGCAGGCGCCACCTTGCTCAAGGACCCGAGTGTCGTGCAGTTGCAGGGCGAGCCCGTGCTGTTGATGCACGGCGACAGCCTCTGCACCCGCGACCTTGGCTATATGAAGCTGCGGCGCATCCTGCGTAACCCGATTGTGCTGTTTATCCTGCGCCACCTGCCCTTGCGTACCCGGCACAAGCTGGCGCGCAAGCTGCGCAGTGAAAGCCGTGCGCAAACGCGCATGAAGGCCAACGACATTGTCGATGTCACCCCCGAGGAAGTGCCGCGGGTGATGCAGCAGTTCGGCGTGCGTACCCTGGTCCACGGCCACACCCACCGCCCGGCGATCCACAAGTTGCAGATTGGCGAACAGGCGGCCAAGCGCATTGTGCTGGGGGATTGGGACAAGCAGGGCTGGGCGTTGCAGGTGGATGAGCAAGGGTTTGCATTGGCGGCGTTTGATTTTGTGAACCCGCAGTTGGCGTTGCCCGGCGCTTAATACCCGACAACACAAATCACCTGTGGGAGGGGGCTTGCCCCCGATGGCTGTGGGTCAGTCAGCATATTTTTGGCTGACCCACCGCTATCTGGGGCAAGCCCCCTCCCACATTTGGATCTCCGTACATTCTCAGGATCAGTGACCCGAAGCAGCCGGCCCCGCCTTCGCCGTAAACGGCGGCTTCGCCAGCCACACCAGCAACATCAACGCCATGAACATCCACCCCAGCAACGTGAAGTAATCCACGGTGGACATCATGTACGCCTGGCTGGTGAGAATCTGGTCCAACTGCGCATAGGCCTTGTGCCCTGCCCCACCCAACGCATCCAACGCATTGCGCGTGGCCGCATCATAGGTGGTCATGTTCTCACTCATGTAGGCATGGTGCTGGTCCGCCCGGCGAATCCAGATCCAGGTCGTCAGCGACGCCGCAAAGCTGCCGCCCAACGTGCGCAAGAAGGTCGCCAGGCCCGCGCCGTCGGCGATCTGGTGCGGTGGCAGGTCGGACATCAAAATGCTCAAGGTCGGCATGAAGAACAGCGCCACACCAATGCCCATGAACAACTGCACCAGGGCGATGTGGGTGAAATCCACTTCGTTGGTGAAGCCGGCGCGCATGAAGCAGCTCAAGCCAATCGCCAGGAAGGCCAGGCCCGCCAGCAGGCGCAGGTCGAACTTGTGCGCGTACTTGCCCACGAACGGCGACATCAGCACCGGCAGGATCCCGATCGGCGCCACCGCCAGGCCCGCCCAGGTGGCGGTGTAGCCCATCTGGGTTTGCAGCCATTGCGGCAGGATCAGGTTGATGCCGAAGAAGCCCGCATAACCGAGGATCAACACGATGGTGCCGATGCGGAAGTTGCGGTAGGCAAACAGCCGCAGGTTGACCACCGGGTGCTTGTCGGTCATTTCCCAGATGATGAACACCGCCAGGGCAATCACCGAAATCGCCGCACCGACGAGGATGAAGTTGGATTCGAACCAATCCAGGTCGTTGCCCTTGTCGAGGATGATCTGCAAGGCGCCGACCCCCACGATCAGGCTCAACAACCCGACGTAATCCATCGGCTGGTGACTGGTGACCACCGGGCGCTTCTTCAACTGCGCACGCACCACCATCACCGCAAAGATGCCGATGGGAACGTTGATAAAGAAGATCCACGGCCAGCTGTAGCTGTCAGTGATCCAGCCGCCCAGGATCGGCCCGGCAATCGGTGCGACCACCGTGACCATCGCCAATAACGCCAGGGCCATGCCGCGCCTCGCCGGGGGGTAGACCGCAATCAACAGGGTCTGGGTCATCGGGTACAACGGCCCGGCCACCAGGCCTTGCAGCACCCGAAAGCCGATCAGCTCGGGCATCGAAGTGGAAATCCCGCACAGGAACGAGGCCAACACAAACAGAATGGTCGCCCACAGAAACAGCTTCACCTCGCCAAACCGACGGCTCAACCAACCGGTGAGCGGCAGCGCGATGGCGTTGCTCACCGCAAACGAGGTGATCACCCAGGTGCCCTGCTCCGAACTCACGCCCAGGTTGCCGGAAATGGTCGGCAACGCCACGTTGGCGATGGTGGTGTCGAGCACCTGCATAAAGGTCGCCAGCGACAGGCCAATAGTGGCCATCAACAGGCTGGGCGGCGTGAAGGAGGCGTTATTGCTCATCAGCGTTGCACAGCCTTGGGAGCGGCGACGCTGTTGTCATGGATCAACTGGGTGATCATGGCATCGGCTTCGGCCAATTGGCGGTCGTACACGTTGGTGGTAAACGAGGCTTTTTGCGGCGGCTGTTGCGCCAGCACCGGGCCGCTCTGGTCGTGCAGGTCCACATTCACCACGGTGCTCAAGCCCACACGCAGTGGGTGCTTGGCCAACTCTTCGGCATTGATATGGATGCGCACCGGAACACGCTGCACGATCTTGATCCAGTTACCGGTGGCGTTCTGCGCCGGCAACAGGGCGAACGCGCTGCCGGTGCCGGCGCCGAGGCTGTCGATGGTGCCGCTGTATTTCACGTCGCTGCCGTAGATATCCGACTCGATGTCCACCGGCTGGCCAATGCGCATGTCGCGCAGTTGGGTTTCCTTGAAGTTGGCGTCGATCCACAGTTGGTTCAGCGGGATCACCGCCATTAACGCAGTACCCGGCTGCACACGCTGGCCCAGTTGCACGGAGCGCTTGGCCACATAGCCGGTGACCGGCGCGATCAGGGTGCTGCGCGCATTGGTCAGGTAGGCCTGGCGCAGTTGCGCGGCGGCGGCTTGCACGTCCGGATGGGACGAGATCACCGTGTCATCCACCAAGGCGTTGGTGGTTTTGAGTTGCTGCTCAAGGTTGGTAAGGGCGTTCTTGGCGGCGGTCAGGCTGTCACGGGCATGGGACAGCTCCTCAAGGGAAATCGCCCCGCCCTGGGCCAGGGTTTTACGCCGGTTGTAGTTGTCCTGAGCGGTCTGCACGTCGGCTTTCTGCGCGTTGACCTGGGCTTTCATACCATCGACGTTGCTGTACAAGCCACGCACCTGGCGCACGGTACGCGCCAGGTTGGCCTGGGCACTTTGCAGGCCGACGGCGGCGTCATTCGGGTCGAAGTTGACCAACACCTGGCCTTCATGGACCAGGTCGCCATCATCGGCGCCGATGCTGACCACGGTGCCGGTGACCAGCGGCGTGATTTCCACCACGTTGCCGTTCACATAGGCGTCGTCGGTGCTTTCGTTGAAGCGCCCGTAGAATTCGTGCCAGGCCCAAACGCCGACGACGCTGAGGATGACGATCAGCGCGAGGCCGACCAACATGACTTTGCGTTTGCGCGGGTTGCTGTCGTTTGTGTCTGTTGCGGTGTTGCTGTCGGCAGTGGCCATGACAAATACCTCAAATTATTCCGTGCGAGTGGCTGGGGTGGTCGACGCCACGTTGTCGGCGTTGAAGCCGCCGCCCAGGGCCTGCATCAATTGAATCGATAGATCGATCTGCCCGGCATTCAGGGTGGCCAGCTGACGCTGGGCCTGCAGCAATTGCTGCTCGATGCTGAGCACGTCCAGGTAGTTACCGATCCCGGAGCCATAACGCTGAACCACGGTGTCGTAAGACTGCTGGGCGATATCGGTAGCGTGTTGCTGGGCCTGGATCTGGCGCCCGGTTTCGCGCAGTTGCGACAGGGTGTTGCCGATGTCGCCCAAGGCTTGCACCAGGGTTTTGTTGTACTGCGCCACGGCCAAATCGTAGTCGGCGTCGCGGGCATCAAGGTTGGCGCGCAGGCGGCCGCCGTCGAAGATCGGCA
>NZ_JADDUM010000287.1 GCF_015163715.1 Pseudomonas cyclaminis | reverse complement strand
GGCAGCGGCCATGGCTGTCCTCCCACTGTTCGGTGGTCATTTCATTGCCATCGGGGGCGAGCCAGGTCACGTCTTTCACGCCGATGTCTTCGTTGTAGTCGCCCACCAGGAAGCGCCCACGCCGCAGGATCGGGTACGCCAGGCGGAGTTTGATCAGGCGTTTGACGAACTTGAGCAGCGACTTGCCGTCATCGTCCAAGTCCCAGTTGACCCATCCGATCTCGCTGTCCTGGCAATACGCGTTGTTGTTGCCATGTTGGGTGCGGGCGAACTCATCACCGGCGACGATCATCGGTGTGCCTTGGGCCAGCAGCAGGGTGGCGAAGAAGTTGCGCATCTGGCGCAGGCGCAGCGCGTTGATTTCCGGGTCGTCGGTGGGGCCTTCGACGCCGTGGTTCCAGGACAGGTTGTTGTTGCTGCCGTCCTGGTTGTTCTCGTCGTTGTCTTCGTTGTGCTTGTCGTTGTACGACACCAGGTCATGCAAGGTGAAGCCGTCATGGGCGGTGATGAAGTTCACCGAGCTGTAGGGGCGACGGCCACGATGGTTGAACATCTCACCGGAGGCTGTCATGCGCCCGGCGAAGTCCGCAAGCTGGCCGTCGTCGCCTTTCCAGAACGCGCGCACGGTGTCGCGGAAACGGTCGTTCCATTCGACCCAGCCCGGTGGGAAATTACCTACCTGATAGCCACCGGGGCCGCAGTCCCACGGCTCGGCGATCAGTTTGAGCTGACGCAGTACCGGGTCCTGGCGGCAGGCCACGAGGAAGCTGTGGCGCTCGTCGAAACCGTCGCGGTAACGGCCAAGAATCGTCGCAAGGTCAAAGCGGAAGCCGTCGACGTGCATCTCGTTGGCCCAATAACGCAATGAGTCGGTAACCATTTGCAGCACGCACGGGTGACTCAGGTCCAGGGTGTTGCCGGTGCCGGAATCATTGATATAGAAACGCTTGTCGTCAGGCATCAGCCGGTAGTAGGAGGCGTTATCGATGCCGCGCATGGACAGCGTCGGGCCACGCTCGTTGCCTTCGGCGGTGTGGTTGTAGACCACGTCGAGGATCACTTCCAGCTTCTGCTCGTGCAGGTGCGCGACCATCTCCTTGAACTCGGCGATCTTGCCACTGGCCAGGTAGCGCGGGTCGGGGGCGAAGAACGCGATGCTGTTGTAGCCCCAATAGTTGGTCATGCCTTTTTCCAGCAGGTGCTGGTCATTGACGAAGGCATGTACCGGCAGCAGCTCTACCGAAGAAATCCCCAACTGGCGAATGTGCTTGAGCACATCGTCTTCCATCAGCCCGGCGCAGGTGCCGCGCACGGATTCGCCCACAGAAGGGTGACGCATGCTGATGCCGCGCAGGTGGGTTTCATAGATGATCGTGCGGTCCCACGGCACTCGCACCGGCTGGTCATTGCCCCAGGTGTGCGCGGGGTCGATGACCTTGCACTTGGGCACGAACGGCGCGCTGTCGCGCTCGTCGAAGCTGAGGTCGTCGTCGGGATGGCCGATGGTGTAGCCAAACAGCGCTTCGGACCATTTGAGTTCGCCCACCAGCTGCTTGGCATAGGGGTCGATCAGCAATTTATTGTGGTTGAAGCGATGACCGTTGGCCGGGTCGTACGCACCGTAGACGCGATAGCCGTAAATCAGCCCAGGATGGGCGTCGGGCAAGTAACCGTGGAAAATTTCATCGGTGTATTCCGGCAGCTCGATGCGCTCCAGTTCCACTTCGCCCGAGTCATCGAACAGGCAGAGTTCGACTTTGGTGGCATTGGCCGAAAACAGCGCAAAGTTGACACCCAGGCCATCCCAGGTCGCGCCGAGTGGGAAGGGCAAACCTTCACGAATCCGCGACGGCTCATGGTCCGGCGTCGCTTGGCTTTTGTCGGGTTTGCTCATTGAAGTTGCTCCTGCAGGGTCTTTTTCGGGCCGAACGCCGCCGTGCCGACGAACATTCAGCTGACAATCAGTGTGATGAAATAACCTCCCGCCAACGCGTCGACAGGAGGTTGATGGGATTAAGGCTTGGGCTTTTTCGGCGCCGCCGGCTTCTTCGCCGCTGGCGGTGTCGGCTTGCCGGCAACGGCGGCCGCCGGCTTGGCCTTGGCAGGCGGTTTGGGGGCGGCCTTGGGCTTGGCGCCCGCCTTGGGCTTGCTCGGCGTCAGCGCTTCGGCTTCGGCCAGCTTGCGCGCCATCTCCCAGTGGCGTGCGTCTTCCCCATGGGGTTTACCTTCAGACTCCCAGATCTGATGCGCCAGTTCGCGTATGCGTTTGTCTTCAGTACTCATCACAATGCTCCTCACAGAAAATTTTCAGCTTTCTTGATCATCAGGATTGATAAAGACATTGACCGGGAAATCCCCCAGGGCAGTGCTGATCAACAGCTCCTTGTCTGGTGTGACTGCGCCTGTATGAAAAAGTCCCTTCCAGTTTTGAGTTGGTGCGGCGAACGGTAATTTCAGTCGGGTATCGCCCCAAACCTGCGCATTGATCTGGGGAATCACACCGTTTTCCAGCAGGTCATGCGGCCAGCGTGGCACCACCACCAACAAGCGTTTGCCCTGGTGTTCGCGGCAGAATGCGACCACCCGCCCGGCGTGTTGGCCGACCACTTCCAGCGGCGTGTAAGTGCCGCTGCGAAACAGCTCAGGCTGCGCTTGCGCAAGGCCAGCAC
>NZ_JADDUM010000286.1 GCF_015163715.1 Pseudomonas cyclaminis | reverse complement strand
TACCCCCCAAATCAATATCGAATTCCGGCCAGCGTGGTTAACGGGGCGCTTAAGATCAAGATCAAGATCTAAAGCAAGATCAAGAGCCGCTCAACAAATCCCCAAACGTCCTAGAAGTAATACGGAAACTTCAGGCTAAACGTAAAGTCCGGCGCATCATCCGTCATCCCAATCGCCAGGTTCGGCACAATCGTCAAATTATCCGACGCCGCAATCGTCATCCCCACGTTGAAATACCCAGCGTTCGCATCACTGGACACCACCGACTGCCAGTCCCCGCCATTGGGCTTGAGCCGACTCTTGCGCTGCACCAGGTCCGACACCGAGAACGACATACTCATCTTCTCGTTGAGGGCAAAGGCCACGCCGACGCCGAACTGGAAGCTGTCGCCCAGGCTGACCTTGCCGCCGACTTTCTGGTTGACGTCACTGCTGATGTCATCAAACGAATCTTCGAAGTTGTGGGTGTAGGACAGCGAGCCGAACAACACCGCCGGGTCGAAGGTCTTGACCAGCGAGATCCCCGGCGTGACCGACCAGACACCGTTGCCCGTAGGCAGGCTTTCGGGCACGAACAGGTTGTCGTTGCCGGGTGTATTGATCAGCTTGATACCAAACGGCTCTTTGCCCGTCGGCGCCTTGACCCGCACCGACACCACGGCGTCTGGCAGGTTGGGGGTTTCGTCGAGGAATTTGTACGCCACACCGAAGTTGACGTCGCCGATGGTCGGGTCGCGAGTGACCGAGGCTTCCGAGGTCGCGGTGCCGTTGTTGCCGGCGCCGGCTGACTGGTAGGTGGAGTCGCGGTACACCACGGGCACGTTCACGTCGAACTGCCAGCGGTTATCGAGGTTGTAGCGCCCGGTCAGGTCCAGGGTCCAGTTATCGGACTTGATCCGGTCCAGGTTGATGTTGCCGAGGAAAATCGAGTCCAGCGCCAGGAAGCCGTTAAGGGTCAATTGGCGAGCGTCATATCGGGCATAGGTAATGCCGGTTTCAAAGCTGAACTTGCCATTGCCAAAAAAGCCGCTGGCCTCGTTATAGAGGTTGCTCACACTTTGCGCAGGTGCCGAATCGTCCTTGAGGGACTGGCCATAGGAGCTGCCGCCGCCCCCCGCACCGCCGGACGCTGCAGCGGCCCCCGTGCCCGCGACGGTCGCGCCGCCGGATTTTTGAAAGTCTGCCGGGGACTTGGCCAGGCGCTTGGGCGCCGGTGCCGCTGGTTGATCTTCGACCTGGCGTACCCGTTGTTCCAGTACCGCCAAGGCTTTTTGCTGAACGTCATACCGCTGCTTGAGTTCCAGAAGTTCCTGTTTGAGCGTTTCGATATCGGCATCTGGCGCGGCATACAGAACGGATGCAGGCAAGAGCGTACTTAAACAGACCACCGCACGAAGCGATAACGATCGATGCATGAAATAAGCCGTCCTTTTCTAATGCGTAAGTGTCGAGGGTCAGCGTAGTTCAATAACCGAGGGTGCGTAGGCCTTTGAGTTGGTCCAAATTGCAGTTCAGCGCGCCGTTGTTCAAACCGTTGTTGTTCATCACCACATTGAGCTGGGTCATGTTGTTGACGAAGTTGGTGTTGCCGGTCAAAACCGTGCCTTGCAGCACCGTGCCACTGCCGATCTGCTGCACGCTGTTGCCCTGGTTATGGTTGGCCTGGATCGCCATCTGCAAGCCGCCGTTGTTGGCGGACACACTGACCCGGCCTGCTGCGCTGTCCCCGGTAACCGTGCCACCGGCAACCAGCACTTGCCCCGATTGCACGATGTTGGAAGGTGCAAAGCCATTTTCGACGGTGATGCCCACGTTGTTGTTGGCCGTGTTGCCATCACCTGCGGTGCGCACGCTCTGGGTCACGCCCTGGCCACTGCCCAGGCCCGCGCCGCCCGTGACCGTGCCGGTACCGGTGTTCGGGTTCGTGCCATTGCCGGTCGATCCGGTGGTCTGTACGTAGAATTGCGGGGTGATGGTCGCCGAGTCGACCTGCATGCTGGCCTTGCCGGTGATGGTGTCACCCACAGCGTTGGTCCAGGTGCTGCTCATGACAATGCCGAAGCTGATGATTCGCCCCGGCATCACATAACGGCCGCGCAGGTCGGCCATTTCCGAATCCTTGAGTTCGATGGGTTTGAACCCCGATGAAGCATAAGCGGGCATTGAGGCTGCCAGACACATGACCGTCAGCCAACGGGAAGTGTTCATCTTCTGCTCCTGGAGCGTCCTGCCCCTTATTGCGCTTCTTAGAAGAAGTCGCTCTGGATAAAACCGAAATCCATCAGCTCGGCATCGCCTACGGGCCTGAACTCATTCAACTGGTTCTTGGCGGTCAGCGGCGTAGGCGGGTCGAGCAAGACATTGGCCTTGTCGTAACCCTCGCCCAGCACGGCAAACACGATGCCATTCCAGCCCTTGACGAAATCGTCGTGCGAATAGCGTTTGTGGCCCAGTACCGGGTCGCCTATGTAGACCCAGTCCTTGTCGGCGCGCTGCATCACCACGAAGTGCTTGTAGCCGCGAATTTCCAGCAGCACCACCACAGGGATTTTGATGGTGACCAAGGTGTCGGCCCCTATCTTGTAGCCCCGGGCACGCATGCCGATGCTTTCGAGGTAGCGCTTCATGTCCAGCATGGAAAAGCCCTGGGTACGCACCAGGTCCTGGTCGGCGTTGACCAGCATGCCTTTGATGACGTGATTTTCGTCGACGTCCAGCCAGTAGCCCTGGCGCAGAATGGTGGCGAGTGCCGCAGCACCGCAGCTGAAATCGGTTTTCTGTTCCACCAGGTTGGCGAAGCGGCGTTCGCGGATACTCTCGACCTTCTTGAAGATCACTGCACCGCCAGGCATGGCTGAGATGGCCATGGTGCCTGCCCACGCGGGGCCGGTGAGTAACATCAGGAGGGTGAGGGTCGCGAGGCGCATGATCGACTGACCTGTTGGACACTGGAATAAAAAAGGGCCTTGTTGCAAGGCCCCGTTGGATCAGAAGCGCACGCCACTGGCGCAGACGGTGCAACCTTGACCGATCGACAGGCTGTTGCTGCCTTGGTTGCCGGCGCCGGATTGCAGGTTCACACCCACGTTGCCGGAGTTGCGGTTAACCGAGTTGTCGAGGCTGGAGTTGTTGGACACGTATTGAGCCTTACCGCCATGGCCATAGCCGTGGCTGGTTGCTGCGGTGTTGAGGTAGCTGTTGGCGAGCGAATTTTGCTCGGTGTTGGCGGCCGCAGCGATGTTTTTGCCATCCGCCGTGGTGATTGCCAGGTTGTTTTTGCCTTGGTTGCCTTGACCTGCCTGACCGTTGTAACCCACGTTGCCGGAGTTACCGTTAACCGAGTTGTCCAGGGAGGCGTTGTTTTGGGTGCCTTTGTTGCTGTAGGTGTTCAGCAAGCTGTTTTGATTCACATCGACGACCGCGAATACGGTTGCAAAGTCGCCTTTGGCACTGGAGATCGCGCCGGAGTTGTCTGCCTGGTTACCACTGCCCGACTGAACGTTAACACCGGTATTACCGCTGTTGCCGTTTACCGAGTCATCGGCGGAAGCGTTGTTTTCGGTTTTGGTGTCGTCAAACCGGTTGCCCGCGCTGTTTTGCACATCGGTCACGACAGAGGCAACCACGCCGGTTGGTTGAGGCGCAGGGTGCCAGCCACCACCTGCTTGAGCAGCAGCAGCCATGAGTGCGGCGAGAGCGAAAACCATTGGTTTCAGAGCCATTTGAGGTTTCATGGTGTTTCTCCTTGCTTCTAATTAGTTGGTTAAGTGTTGGTACGGTCTGACTAGTGCTACCAAGCAGTTACTTGATAGTGATGCCTAGGGTGTTAGCCACTCGGTTCCCCACCCCGGCACTCTGGTTCACCTGAATCACTCCTCGGCTGCCTGTGAAGGCCTGGTCGCTGGTGGCGACTTGGCGGCTGCCAGTGGTGGGGGTGAGCCCTGAGTCGGTCAACTGCGTCGTGTTCTGTTGCAACAGGACGCTGTCATCGATGCTTTGCGGGCCAGGGTTGATGCTGATCCGCACGGCGTTGATTGATTGGTTATTGGCCCCGGCCGACTGGTTGATGCCCAGTACGCCGTTGCCGCTGGTGAAAGAGGTGCCCTCGATCGCCGCTTTGGCATTCAGGGACCGGTCGACGCTGCCGTCCAGGCGCTGGATGTTGACGTTGGTGGCTTGGCCACCGAGCGCAATGGCGCGGCTGTTGGACATTTGTTGCTGATTACCGGCCGCCTGGTTGATCGACACCACGCCTTCGTATTGCTGGCCGCTGTTGTTGATCACCGCGGTGTTGTCGGCGAAGGCCGGGGCGCTGGCGAGCAGGGCGAGCACGAGCAGGGAACGGTTCATTACTTGCCCCCCATCATGCTGCCGATGTTATTGAGCGGCGCCATGCCGCGCTGGATCGAATCACTGATCTGCCGCCCATGCTGCTGCCCGCGCCGTGGCCGGCGGCAGCGCCGGCCCCCAGGGTGGACATGCTGTTTTGGGTGGCATGCAGGCCAGTCAGCGTGTTGTTCGTCGGGATAGCGCCGACGATGCTGGAGCCGCTGCTGATTCCGCCGATATCCATATCACTGAGCTCGCCAGTGGCATTGATGATGTCGCGGCTGGGATTGGCATTGGCGGTGGTGGGGTAGGGGTCTTTACCGAAGGCGGCGCGGCCGTACATGTGGGCCTGTACGTTGCGCCCTGTCACGATCACGCCGTCACCTGCAAAGCTGGGAACACTGATGCCGACGCTGAGTACACAGCTGATCAGCAGTACGTTCATCGAACCTTGAGTGAGTGTAATCACGGCGGCATTCCTTATTCTTCGCGCTGACCCTAAACAGCGCTGTAAGGGATAGAGCAGAAGCCGTGCCGCTTTTTATATTGTGTTGTTTTTCAATTGGTTGAAGTTGTTCGAGGGCAAAGTGATGTCAGTGCTGTTTCAGGGCTGATACACCTGCGGCCAGGGCACGCGCGCGCGGCCGTACCACAAACGATTCACCCGGTTGTATCAGCGGTGAAACACTGCACATGACAAATCGATGAATCCGCCCAGTACGGGCGATGCAGAGCAGGCGTGTGTTTCAAAAATGGACACGGCAGGCGTGAAAAAGCCCAGGGGCGTGGCTAAGGCTCAGCCTTTGGGGGATTGGCGCGGGATGGAGTTGAGCACGGGGTTGCCATCCTGGTTCTGGGTCAGGTAGACCGGCAAAACCTTGGGCAGGGACGGGATGAGGTTGTGGACCTCATTGATGTTGTAGATGCCGCCGATACGAATTGCCCCGGTGCTGGCGTCCGCCAGCATCACCGGTTTGTTCAGGTAGCGGTTGATCAATGGCAACGCATCGGCCAGGGCCAGGTTGTCGAGGATCAGCTTGCCCTGGCGCCAGGCCAGGGCGGTATCGTTTGGATTGATCGTCGTTACCCGTGGCGTGGCATCGCCGTGTTGATAGCTGGCCTGCATGCCTGGCGTCAGGGCGACGCTGCCGTGCTGCTGGTCGCTGGCAATCTGTACCGAGCCTTCGAGCAGCATCACGTGCACCTGATCGCCATACTTCCAGACGTTGAACTGGGTGCCCGTCACCCGCACCTGGCCTTCGCCGGCACGCACGATGAACGGATGGGCGCTGTCATGGGTGACCTTGAAAAACGCCTCGCCTTTTTTCAGCGTGACCCGACGCTGGTCTTTGTAATTGCTGTAGACCAACTCGGTGCCCAGGTTCAACTCCACCTGGCTGCCGTCCCCCAGCGTCACCTGGCGTAAACCATTGCTGGCTTCGAAACGTTCGTAGGAGCTGGGCAGCCAGCCCGCTTCCCAACCGGTGAACGCGGCCAAGGGCAGTGCGGCCAGGCAGATCGCAGCGGCGACGGCGTAAGTACGCAGTCGACTGCGAGGTTTGAACGGCACCACGGTGGCGGTAGGTTCGGGGCGGGGCAGGTGGTCGGCGACGTCCCAGATTTCCAGCATCGCCGCGTATTCAAACGCGTGCAGCGGGTGGCTATCGTGCCATTGCGAAAAGGCCTGACGCTCAGCCGGTGTGCAATCACCCGCATGCAGGCGCATGCACCAATGCGCGGCGGCGTCGGTGATGGCGTCATATTCGGCTTCTGAAAGGGACTTTTCGCTCATTAACTCATCCTGATTTCCCACATTCTAACCCCCCAGGGTGGACGGCGAGAACAGCCATCATGGCGATTGCACATCAATTGGAAGCCATTCTCGTTTGGATGCGCCTGAAAATGTTCGCGCACGCTTGCACTGGTGTACGAAAGTGGGCGACAGAACCTTAGTCATTTTGTGCAAACCCGCCGCGCTGCTCAGGCGTCCGCATCCAGTACACGCCCGAGTTCACTGATCAAATAGGTCACGGAGTCGGCATTCGCCAGGATGGTGTCTATGCGCTTGTCACTGTTGCTCATGAATTGCGAGCGGGCGTCCTCCAGCGTTTTGGCTCCAGTGGTCACCAGGACTTTGTCCTTGATAAACGAGGTTGAGTACTCGTTTCCAAAATCCTCCCATTTCTGGGAAAACGCATCCCATGTCTTGAAGAGCATCGACACCGGCGTCGAGACAGACAGCGCATTTTCCCGCAAGTCAGTCAGCTCGGTCTTGAGCAGCCTTGCCCCGCTGATATTGACGTTAATCAGGTCCGTGAACGGTCGCATGGTGTCCAGGTAAGCCAGGTCTTCGGTCAAGGATTTGATGTGGGTTATCTCGTGAATCAGTGTGGTTGCCCGTGCATGGGCCGAGAGGTTGAAGGGCGTCGTCAGGCGGTTTTGATAGATGTCCATGGGCGGGTCGAAGAACCGGTCCAGCAAGTAGATCTTGTGGTCTGGATCATCGGGCAGCACGAAGGCGAAGTTGTTTCGTGGGTCGGTCCGATGGGTGCCGCTGACAAAACGCATGGAGTCCGGACCGATCAGGGTGTGGTTCGTCAGTTCATCGAGTACCTCGTCGACACGCCGCTCGACGCGTTGTAGCTGCTCGGGTGTCAGCGTGACGATGCCGAACAACTCACTGAAAAAGCGTCCGACCCGGCTACCTGCACTGCGTAGCGGCGCAAATTGCACGAGGTTGCGTTTGCAGTTGACTGCATAGTAGGTCGCAACGTTAAGGGCCTCATCAATGCACTGTGCTTTCCAACTGGATAAGGCCGCGATGGCCCGGATGCCCACGGCTTCGATATTGATGACCTCGCGTAGCGCCCTGTTGACGGAAAAGCTGCCGGCGTAACGACTCAGGGTTTTGCCGTAGCGCGGGTGGTGCTGGTCGAGGTCCAGCGTCCACTCGCCCTGAGCATTGCTCTGGATGTACGGGCCCGGCTGACCCGCGTCGCCCAGGCGCCAGTGCGGACCGGCTTTTTTTACCGGGTATACCTTGCCCGCCAGCGGCACGTAGTGGGCGGTGGAACTTTTATTGCTGTAGACGTGGGTCTTCACGCTTTTTTCCAGGTCGACCAAGGCCACCTCGCGCTCTTCAAATGCTTGCAGCTGGGTGCGCCCTGGCGCCGTCAGATCCAGCTCGGCCAGGGTGGCTGGCGCAGGGGGCGGGGCCTGCAACCATTGCTCCAGCGTGGTGGTTTCCTGCACTGGCGGCGGTGGGAACAGCGTATCGAGTGGCTGACGCAGGCTTGCCAATTCCGCCACGCCTGCCACAAAGGCTCTGAGCGCGCCTTGCCAATGGTGCTGTTGCAGCTCCTCTGCGGCGGTCAGGAACAGTTTGTAGCTGCGCCACACCACCAGCGGGTAAGCGAGTTTGCCCGGCAGGAGCTGCAGGATTTTGGGAATACCTTGGGTCAGCAGGCTGGTGATTGCGTCCCACTGGGTCTCGCCCGACGTGGTGAACTGGCGATCCAGCATCTGGAACAGCATCTCGGTATTGTCGTTAAACAATTGGTTCAGCAGGTTGCCCGTGATCGTGGACGCGCCAAGATGGATGTCCGAAGGCCCGGGGCCCCAGCTCTGGCGCAGCAAATTGCGGTACGTGGCTTGAAGCGGCGCCTGCAACTGGCCCACGACCCATTCCTGCAGGGCTCCGGGTGTGGTGAATTCATTGAGGAATGCGGCTTCATTGGCGTACTCCTTCAATAAATGTTTGGCGCTGTAAGGTGCATACAGGACCAAGGGGCCGGAAGCGCCGGCTTTTGGACCGATCAGGTAGCAGCCCAGGGCCTTGGCCTTGACAGCACCAGCAGTGGCGATCAGTTCCAGGGGACGAATGATCGCTGTCACGCCCCTGACGGCGGCACGGGCCAGCCCATCGGGCATATCAAAGACTTGCTGAATGAAGCCCCAGGCCGACGCAGATAAACGCTCATCAAGTTTCAGTTCATGGGCGTATTGCAGGACTTGCCACGGCAGTTGTCGGTAGAACAAGTGCCGGCGCTTACGGGTGTCCTCGCTCTCGCCTTTGAGATGTGTGGTCAGTTGCGCTTGGTAGTGGCTTTTCAAATCGAGCTGTCGCACCAATTGCTCAATGGCGCTGCCGTCCAGTGCGTCGGGGAGTGGGGTTGCGGTACGCGAGCGTGGCCGGATTGTTTCGGCGCGCAAGTCAGGCAAGTGCTTGAGGGCGAAGTCCGTCAGGGTTTGAGTGTTGCCTTCAAGGTCGATACGGCCGGCAATCAAGATGTTGTCAGGGTTGATTGCTTGCCCTGGGAAACGCGCCTCGAGCAGTGTCGTGAGGCTGCTCATCGCGTGTTCGCGCAGGGGCGTGATGCTGTGAAGGTAGTCGCGCTCATCCGGTGCGCTGAGGCGGTACTGTTCGAGCAGCTCCGCGTGCAGGATTTGCTCATCAGGCCGAGCGATGCCCAGCCAGACCGGCAATTCCTGCTGGTGGACCATGGCGCGCGCCATGCCAATGGCCCTGGGCAGGTTGGACGGCGGAGCGCGGCGGATCAACGCGTCCATGCATTCCTGAAAGCGGTGTGCACCCAGATTCATCGAGAGCAGATGGTCGATTTCTTCACGGACGAGGTCGCTGTAGGTGCGTTGGCGATTGTTGAGTACGTGATCATCGATGCGTTGCAGCGGTCCGAGCCGATAGCGTTGGTGCGGCACACGCCTGGACACCGGAAGGTTCTCGATCAGGTACAAACGCTTCAGAGGATCCTGCAAACGTTGCTCCAGTGCGTCGCGCAAGCCCTTGATTGACGTAAATGCCTCAAAGCCATGACGCGGCGTCCACAGCAACGCGGCCCCTGAATGATGGGGGTCGATACCGCCCCGTTCAGTCAGCACGAAGCAGTTGGCCAGGCCTTGGGGCTCGGCGCTGTCGCCCACGTTCAAGGTCAGACCAAAGGCATCCGGCAGAAAACCGTTCAGCCCGTGGCGGTATTCGCGGCTGCGCAGGCTGTCGATGTTGAGCACGCTGGTCAGCAGGTCAAGATTGCCCGGCGACAAGCTCTTGTACAGCCGGCTCAGTTCAGTCTCGCCGCGCAGGCCCTGTAACATCCCGTGGCTGAGGTGCGCCTGATTGTTCTCCAGCTGCAGGTGCGGCAGTTCGCGCAGGTCGTGCTGGGTAAAGGTGCTCATGGCCTGCTCGATCACGGCATTGAAGCTCTCGATTGTCAGGTTGTGCAGTTGGTGGGCGACGCCGTCGCGGCGGGGGCCGTAAAACCAGGTGCGGGGGGAGCCTGCCAGGGCGCCGGCTTTCTGGGCCACGCGCTTGATGAAGTGCGCGACCATGCCTGTAGAAGTCAGCGGCAGTCGCTCCTCACGTTCCTGGGCGGCCGAGGCGTACCTATTGATGAAGACCTCGGCGGCCTTCAGATCGAGCTGATGTTTGATCAACTCCACCTCCAGCGCGTGGCCTGCAAGCTCGCTTAACGTCGTGTACTTGCTGCGCTCCAGGGCCATTGCCTCCTCGATGGCCTGCAAGGTCTGCAGTTGCCGCTTGGCTTTTTCCGCCCGCACGGTGGTGGGGCGGCCATTGCCCTGAGCGACGGGGTGGACGGTCCAGCGTCCGCCGGCATCCAGTCCCAGCAAACGGCTGTCAAGCATGGTGCGCACATCCAGCGCATGGTCCAGCAGCGCCGCCAGGTCGATCTCGCTGGCGCTGCGCCGATAGATCCCCAGCGCGTATGCCAGGTTGTCCAGCTGTTTGGCGACGATGCCTTCGAGCATGTCCTGGAATACGTTGCCGGCCACAGGCCGTCCGGTGACCTGAACCTGGCTCATGCCAATAAACAGGTTGCGTTCATCCAGCGACAGGAAGTTGAGCAGTTCATCCTCATGCCCCGTGGCCTTGAGCATGGCCAGGAGTGTGGCATTGAGGTCGTTGAGGTCCTTGAGCACCTGCAAACCGCGGGTTTGAGTGTAGAGATACGCGTGGCCGTTGCTCATCATCAGGGTGCTGGCCAGCTCGACATAATGTTGATAAGGCGCATGGACCTGCACCTTTTCGACGCGCAGCTGGCTGGAAAACTTGCTCCGGGCGGCCTGGTCCGGCAGGAAAACCGCCTGCAGCGTCTGGTTTTCCTCGGTGGACAGGATTGCGTTCTGGTGCTTGAGCAACAGATCGACGCGAAATTTATCACTCATCGCCTGGGCGAACAGCCGCAGGCGCGACTCGCCGTCCTTGATGTCTTCGTTCCAATAGGTTTGCAGCAGGCTGCTCAGTAACTTCGCAAGAATCCCGCTGGTTTGTTCAACCACGCTGTCCCAGCGTTGCTGGTCCTGGGCCAGTTGCTCCTTCGAAAACGCGCGGGTGTCGTGCTTGATATTGAAAAACGTGTGGGTTTGATCCGTTGGCCAGGCTTGATCGACATAAAACCGCAGCAGCACGTCACGCAGTGGGTCGGAGGCGACCCAGCGACTGTCTTCATCGGCCGACGCGTGGCTGAAGAAATTCACCCGCGTGTCCGCTTGGTTCAAGCCCGGGAAATAGGAGTGGCTCATGATGCCGAGCAACGTGTCCAGCATCCCGTGCAGGCTTGGCAGTTTGCGCAACTCATCGAGCATCATCGCCACGTTTTGCTGTTGGGCCGCGAGGAGGGCGTCATGCTGGTCTTGCATCACCGCGCCCTGGATGATGGCGCTGGTCACGGTCAGGCTCACCGTTATCGGCAGCGCATGACGCTCGCGGATCGCCAGAAATTGCAGTAGATCGATGCGCTGGCTCGATTGCTTGAGGCGCTCCTGTACTTGAGCGAGCAGGTCGACACGACTGTCGAACACTTCCAGCCCACCATAGGGCGTGTAAAGCACGGCTTTGTTATCGTCCGGCGTGGAGCTGATCATGAACGCACCGGCCAGGGTGATGGCGGGGTGGCCTGGGCGGTTGAGCAGCAAGCGTTCCACGCGCATCGGGTGATCGACGACCGTCGAGTTCTGACGTGCCGTGTCAGAGGCGTAGTACAGCGTGTGCAGCCAATCGAGGTCCTTGACCGTAAACCCCAGCGCACGCTCACGTTCCGTGGGGGTTTTGCGCCTTACCGGGCGCAGGAATTCATCGAAAAAGTAGGGCGGGGTGACGTGCGCCATGGTGCGCTCTCCAGCGTGGCGATGAGTGAGCCTTCAAGGTAGGGCCCGCCACATGGCGCCGGGCGGTACATAACTGGGCTGGATCGCAAGCAGCCGTTGACAGCAGGCACGGCAGGCGTTGTTTAATCGACCGTCTGGATTGTTGTTGCCTCTTCCAATTATAAAATCGGAGCTACAGATGTCTGCCCAGTCCCCGATAGTTGAACATGCCACCGCCTTTATCGATTTCAACGACCTGGTGGGGTTGCTGCACGCGGTGTTTATCAAGCACGGCACCTCACCTGAGGTTGCGGCGATCCTGGCGCGCAATTGTGCCAGCGCCGAGCGCGACGGCGCCCATAGCCATGGGATCTTCCGCATCCCCGGTTACCTCAGCACCCTGGCCAGCGGCTGGGTCAACGGCAAGGCGACACCGGTGGTCACCGACGTGGCGTCCGGCTTTGTGCGGGTGGATGCGTGCAACGGGTTTGCCCAGCCAGCCCTGGAAGCGGCCCGAGGGCTGTTGGTCGAGAAGGCGCGCAGTGCAGGCATTGCCCTGATGGCGATTCACAATTCCCATCACTTTGCTGCCTTGTGGCCCGATGTCGAACCCTTCGCCGAAGAGGGCCTGGTGGCGTTGAGCGTGGTCAACAGCATGACCTGCGTGGTGCCCCATGGCGCCGACCGACCGTTGTTCGGCACCAACCCCATTGCCTTTGCCGCGCCGCGTGCCGACGGTGCCCCGATTGTGTTCGACCTGGCCACCAGCGCCATTGCCCACGGTGACGTGCAGATTGCGGCGCGCAAAGGCGAGCGATTACCGCCTGGCATGGGCGTCGATAGCCTCGGCCAACCCACCACTGACCCTAAAGCCGTGCTCGAAGGCGGCGCGTTGCTGCCCTTTGGCGGGCACAAGGGGTCGGCGTTGTCGATGATGGTCGAGCTGCTGGCGGCGGCGTTGACAGGCGGCAATTTTTCCTTTGAATTCAATTGGGCTGATCATCCAGGGGCGCGAACGCCGTGGACCGGTCAATTACTGATCGTGATCGACCCGAGCAAAACTGCTGGGCAAAGCTTTGCCGAGCGCAGCCAGGAACTGGTGCGGCAGATGCATGCGGCGGGGTTGCGCAGGTTGCCGGGGGATCGACGGCATCGCACGCGGGCGAAGTCGTTGGAGGCGGGAATTGAGCTGCAGGCTCAGGATTTGGCGCAATTGCAGGCGTTGCTGATGGACTGAGCAGAGGCTGTCAGGCTGCGTTGGCGGCCCCGCAGAGCGCGGGGTGTCAGCGGGGTGTCAATGTGTCCGCCACGCAGCCTGATGCGCATCCGGCTCGATCAGTTACGACGACCCAGCAACAGGCCCACCACCAAGCCAAAGCCTGCAGAAATCGCCACGGTCTGCCACGGATGGCCACCGATGTAGGTTTCCGTGGCATCCACCACCGGCTTGCTGCGCTCGCGCACGTTGGACACGGAGTCCAGGGCTTGCTTGAGTTTGATTGCGACCTGCTCGCGCAGGGTTTCGCCTTCTTCGCCTACCAGGGCGGCGCTGCTTTTGAGCAGTTTGTCCGACTCTTCGATCAGCGCGGTGAGTTCGCTGAAGGCTTGATCCTTGATTTGGTCTTCGACAGCTTGGGCAGCAGTTTTGCGGGCCATTGTGTGACTCCTTGCGAGTGAATGTGACAGTGAACAATGGAGTATCGCGTGATGGCAAAAGTTGCAGTTTTTTTGCCGTAGCCTGCTCTTGAGCAAAATCCGAATCAGGAAATTTCGACCTACAGTGTAAGATGTCGTCTATTTGTGCAGCAGGTAATTCAACATGAGCTTCAATCTCGCCAACAAGACCCTCGCCGAACGCGCCGAGCTGGAAGATGAAAAGTCCCGCCTCTATGACCTGTGGCAAACCAACCTGGGCAAGGCCAAGGGCGAAGCAGCGCGGTTGTTTGGCGAGCGTGCCAAGCGCAAAGGCAAGTGGGCCGAGTGGGTTCGCGCAGAGCTTGACGGCATGTCGCCGCCGGAGTTTTCCGGCATGGTGCGCAGTGAAGTCAACAAGTTGATGGCGGCCGCGAAGTAAAGCTGGCGGCAATCGCTTCGCGTACTTTGAGCAGCATCGGATCCAACTGCGCCTGGGTGCGCCAGCCCAGTTCCACCGGGTAGCGTGGCAGTGCCAGCGGGCAGGGCAATACGCGCAAGCCGGTCATCTCGGCGATGGCCTGTGCCGCATGCCCCGGAATGGTCGCCACCGCGTCGCTGCCCTTGAGCAAAAACGGCAGCGCGGCAAAGTGGCTGGTCGACGCACACACCTGGCGGCTCAGCCCTTGGGCGGCCAAGCCCTCATCCGTAATGCCGATAAACCCGCCGGACGACACCAGCACATGCTCGCGGGCGACAAATTCGTCCAGGCTGATGCCGGCCTGGTCCGGTGCGAGGCTGCCGGGGTCCACGAGGCAGCGGTAATCACCTTCTGCCAACACCTGCCGACTCAAACGGTTCTGTGCAAAACCGCCGGCGGTGATCGCCAAATCCAGTGTGCGGTCGAGCAGGGCGTTGGCGACGATCTGGCTGTGGGTCTGACGAAAAATCACACGCAGTTTCGGCAAACGTCGGGCGATCTCCTGCATCAGCCGGCGGCCGTAGGCAATTTCAAAGTCATCGGACAGCCCCAGCACCACGGAACGCCCCTGGTAATGCGGATTGTCCGGATTGACCATGGCCAGGCTCTGCCGGCAGCGCTCCAGCGCCTCACTGATCACCGGCTTCAATTGGTTGGCCCGCAGCGTCGGCGCCAGGCCTCGGCCGGTGCGCACGAACAGCGGGTCGCCGTAGACCTCACGCAAGCGGCGCAAGCCCGCGCTGATGGCCGATTGCGTAACCCCCAGGCGCAACGCTGCGCGGCTGGCGCTGGATTCGTCATGCAGGGCTTCGAAGGTTTTCAGCAGGTTCAGGTCGACCTGGGCGATATTCATCTGGCTCATATCATTCAGTGCTGAGGTGGGCTTTATTCATGATCGTGGCTGGCCGGAGAATGGGCAACCCCCCTATTCGGAGTGATCGTGATGCCTGTTTCTACCGTAGCGGCTTTGCAAATTGGCTCATTGCCCGGCGGCAAGGCTCAAACCCTTGAGCAAATCCTCAGCTACGAGGACGAAATCAAACGCAGCGGCGCGCAACTGGTGGTGATGCCCGAGGCGCTGCTCGGCGGTTATCCCAAAGGCGAAGGCTTCGGCACGCAACTGGGCTACCGCCTGCCCGAGGGGCGCGAAGCCTTTGCCCGCTACTTTGCCAACGCCATCGATGTGCCTGGCGTCGAGACCGAGGCGCTGGCCGGCCTGTCGGCGCGCACCGGGGCCAGTTTGGTGCTTGGCGTGATCGAGCGCAGTGGCAGCACCTTGTACTGCACCGTGTTGTACATCGAGCCAACGGGCGGCCTGGTGGCCAAGCACCGCAAACTGATGCCCACCGGCACTGAGCGCTTGATCTGGGGCAAGGGCGATGGCTCGACCTTGCCGGTGGTCGACACGGCAGTCGGGCGGATCGGCGGTGCTGTGTGCTGGGAAAACATGATGCCGCTGCTGCGTACGGCGATGTACGCCAAGGGCGTCGAGGTGTGGTGCGCGCCAACGGTCGACGAGCGCGACATGTGGCAGGTGAGCATGCGCCATGTGGCCCACGAAGGACGCTGTTTTGTGGTGAGTGCGTGCCAGGTGCAAGCGTCCCCCGACGCGTTGGGGCTGGAGATTGCCAACTGGCCTGCGGACCGCCCCTTGATTGCGGGCGGCAGTGTGATTGTCGGCCCCATGGGCGACATTCTCGCGGGGCCGTTGCTGGGTGGCGCGGGATTGTTGACGGCGCAGATCGATACCGATGAGCTGGTGAAGGCGCGGTATGACTATGACGTGGTGGGGCACTATGCGCGCCCGGATGTGTTCGAGCTGACGGTCGATGAACGCGCCAAGCCAGGCGTGCGCTATATCACCGATTGAAACCGGGTCGACATGTGGGAGG
>NZ_JADDUM010000285.1 GCF_015163715.1 Pseudomonas cyclaminis | reverse complement strand
GGGCTGCGGAGCAGCCCCAAACCTGACACCGCCGATCTACCTGATACACCGCATCCGCCTGAGAAGGGCCGCTTCGCAGCCCAGCGCAGGGCAAGCCTGCTCATCACAGAGAATGTGGTCTATCAGGGGGAGTGGTGGTGTTGTTACCAGGTTGATGGGTCTTCGAGGCTTGCTTTTTCGAGGTCGTCTTTCCACCATTGATTAGTCAGCCTATAAATCTCTTCGAAAAAACTTCTTGGGTTCTCCATATCACTCCACCCCCAAGGCAGAGATCAGTAATAGCCGGGAGCTTGGCTCAGTATTTTTGAAAAGTCATAGTTCTTGTCATTAAGCGCGGCGCCCAAAATATTGAATAAAGATATGCGGTGTCGATAATTCAAGTCAGCGCTTTTATCAATTATATTTTTTTAATCAATTGCTCTCTGTCTGCATCGTTGTTGATGTCGTAGCCTGCAAGCTCTTTACCCAGCGTTTCCTCACGGTCATATATATCGAACGGACCAAGAAAATATCGGAGCTTAGGTTCATAAGGTACATTCAAGAAAGGGTGCTTTAGCATTGGGCGTTGCTCACAGGAAATACCGTATAGAGTTTTTTAGTCTCACGATCAAATTTTGCGATCGCTGCGTCCATGTTCTCATTGAATATGGGGTTGTTCCGCTCCTCCGGGTTTGGGATGTATACCAAACCGCAGCCTTGCAGTTCCATTATGACGATGGGATTGCCGTAGTAATCCTCTCCAGTGAATTCGGGTAAATTACGGGAGTTTCTAGTTGTAGCCTCGTTTAATACTGCCAATTGCATTTTATGGGTTTTGAATTTTGTGCTGAGTTGCATGGTTTTTCCATCTTCTATAAAAAAGTAAGTGAAATTTTAAGGTCTTAGGTTTTGGCGTTGTTCAACTCAAGTCTATAGAGCTTGAGGCAATCCAAAAGCACTTTCATAAAACGTCTTTTGTCAATGATTTCATCTTCAAAGTAAGTGTCAAAAAGGTGAAAAACAGATTCGAAGTTTTCGTCCGTTGATAGGTAGTGTTCAATTGTTTCTATAAACCACTGCTGTTCATCTTCTCGATATGAAAGAAATTCCGGTTTGGTTAAAATATGAAAAAGCTCAGAGAGTTCGTTTTCATTATTGATATTTTTTGAGGCGATTATTTCCTCTCTCTCTAAGTTTTTAGTGTTTTCTGTGCAGTAAGTGAATAAAAGGCCTCGCAATATCGGTAGGCTTGGTTTTTTTCTCATTATTCAAACTCCGTGTACGCAGTGATTGGTTTTCCGTCTCTGTTTAGATGAACGATTGCTTTTGACTGTCGTCCATATTCTAGCCCATCCCTTTTGTAACCCTCGCCGATAATTTTCCCCATGCCCATCGGTGTAGGAGTTTGCGCTCTGCCATTAAGTTTGAATATTAAAACTGCGCGCTCAATTGCATTGAATTGATCTCTATGACTCAGAAAGTGTGTGGCCGCACTTGGAGGCCTAGGTTGTCCCGCTCTTCTCCCTCTATCGTAGGTTTCGATTTCGCCGGTGGTAGGGTTCTTAGCTGTTTCCATTCGTTCAAGTTGAGATCCTAATGATGTTTGAGCTCCGTGTTTTTCCAAGAAGTGTGCGTCCGGAATTGATTTTTCCAACTCTGATAGACGTCGGTGGATATTTGACTCTGCAAGTTCATCAATCCTTGCCTGTCGCTCCGCACGTGTCAGTTGTGGTGAAGCCGGTTCTCCGTGATCAACGCTTTGCGTTTTGGAGGGAGCGGTTGTTCCAGGTTTGCATCCAGCCCCACCCGGACACGAGCTCAACCCCAACGGATCCACCCACCCCGTAGGATTGGGCACGTACTGGTACGCGTTGATCCCACCCGCCAGCTTCACTGGGTCCGGCGTCAGGTAACGACCAACATCTGGATTGTAGTAGCGATGACGGTTGTAGTGCAGCCCGCTTTCCTGATCAAAGTACTGACCCTGGAAGCGCAGCGGATTGTCGATTTTGTTTTTGTCGAGACGACTGATCTGGCCGTAGGCGCGGTAGTGCGCGGACCAGACGATGTCGCCGTCTGGATCTGTGAGTTCCTGTGGCGTGCCGAGGTGGTCGAGTTGGTAGTGGTAGGGCTGGGTTTCGTTTGGGCCAAAGCCTTCCAGTAGTGCCAAAGGGCGGAAGCTGTCGGGTTCGTAAAGGTAGCTTCGGTGGCGGTCCGCATGGTGCTCGGCAATCAGCTTGTCGCCTTGCCAGAAAAACTCCGTCGTTACACCTTCAATGGTCTTGCTGATACGCCGTCCAAACGGGTCGTATCGGTAGCTGGCGGTTTTCCCGTTAGGCTGTGTGACGGCTATCAACCGGTGCTGGCAGTCATAGCGGTATTCGGTGACCAGTTGGTGACCTTTACCTCTGCGTTCACCGATCAGGTTGCCGAAGGCGTCGTAGTCGTAATGCCGGTCGCCCTGGATCATCAGGCGGTTGCCGGCGACGATGTCCGGGCCGGGGCGGTCTTGCATGAGCAGGTTGCCCGCCGGGTTGTGGCCGAAGCGTTCCTGCAGGTCTTGGGAGTGGTCGGCGCGGGTCAGGCGATTCAGTGGGTCGTAGTGGTAGTGGTGTTCGCCTTTGCGGGTGTCGTTGAGGCGGGTGAGGTTGCCGGATTTGTCGTAGTCGTAATGGCGTTGGAGCAGGTGCTGTTCTTGCTGCGTTACGGCATGGGCGTGCAGGCGCTGTTGGTCGTCGTAGTGGTAGTGGCTGAGCAGTTGGCCTTGTTGGCGCTGGTGTTCTTGACCGGCCTTGAACAGGTGCGAGGTCAGTACCGCGCCGTTTAGCTCGACGGTGGCGAGGTGGCCGCCCTTGGCATGGTTGAACGCCACACGGTTGTTGTCCGGCAGGCGCAGGTGTTGAAGTTGGCCGCAGGCGTCGTAGCCATAGCGCAAGGTGCCCCAGCCTTGGTGTTCGGCGGTGAGGCGGTTCTGTACGTCATACTCGTAGGCCAGCGCCCAGTGGCCGTCGTCGACGCTGAGGAGATTGCCTTGACGGTCGTAGGCGTAATCGACCTTGTTGCCGTCGGGCAGGGTTTTTCTTACGAGACGACCGGCATGGTCGCGCTCATAGCGGGTAACCAACTGACTGCCATCGTCGCCGTGTTCAGTTTTTTCTCGCAGGTTGCCGTTGAGGTCGTAGACGTAGGCCGTGCGTTGCCCATCAAAGCCGATTTCCTGCTGGATCAGGCCGTTTGCGTGGTAATCCAGCCGGTAGGTTTCGCCCACTTCGTTTTCAATCTCGGTCAGCAGCAACCGCACGTTGTCGTAGCGGTACTTGACCTGGCTGCCGTCGGCATTGATGCGGCGGCTGATCAGGTGCAGGCCGTCGGCGTATTCATAGCGGGTGACGTGGCCCAGTTCATCGCGTTCGGCGGTGATTTTTCCGTAGGGGTTGTAGCTGTATTCCCTGCACGCGCCGCCGGGCAGTACGAGGCGAGTCAGCTGACCGACAGCGTCCCACTGGTATTGGGTCAGCGCGCCGTGTTCATCCTCACGGGCAATCTGCCGGCCCAGGTCGTCGTAGCGATAGCGCTTGATGCCACCATTAGGCAGTTGCTCTTCAACCAGCTGGCCGCGGTCATTCCACACCAGTCGCTGGCAACTGTGATCGGGGTACCACACCCCAATCAGTTGCCCGTATTTGTTGTAGCTGTAGTCGGTGATGTGACCGTCGGGATCGGTCCTGCGCGTCACGTCGCCCTGATCGTTGCGCTCGTACTTCCAAACCGCTGAGCCCCGCCTTACAACCCGTACGAACCCATTGTCATGCTCGTAGGATGTCGGCTCATCGTCCCCCGGAAACAACGCCACCAAGCGTCCGGCCTCGTCGTACTGATATGCCGTCACTGCGCCCAGCGGGTCCTGCTCGACCGTCAGCCGGCCTTTATCGTCGTAGGATTTGAAATGCTCGGCACCGTCCGGATCAATGCGCTGCACCAGCCGTGCGCGGTCATCATGGACATACACTTCCTGGCTGCCATCGGCGTTGTGCACCACAACGCTGCCGTCATCACCCCAGGCATACCGCGTATCCATCTGCGAAAAACTGGCCCAATGCCGGACACATCGCGCCGCTTTGCCAGACCGTTCCCACGCCCAAAAGAAACTTGCCCCACCGGCCAGGCCACGCTCAAGAATCACGTGCTGATCGTCGTAGCGATAAACCTCGCTTTCACCGACGGCATTGGTCGCTGAAACCAGTCGGCCCATCTCGTCATAGGCGTAGGAAACAACGCTGTGCTCTGTGATCCAGGCGTAAGGCTCGCGGCCCTTGGCCCGCTGAACCTGGTAGTCCACCGCGACAATGCGGCTCGACTCGTAACGCAAGAACAGCGCACAACCGGCACCGTTATCCAGCCGCTCAATGCGCCCTAAATAGTC
>NZ_JADDUM010000284.1 GCF_015163715.1 Pseudomonas cyclaminis | reverse complement strand
CCTCCCACATTGTTTACTGCGTTATGCCTGTTCCAGGTGTGCGAGGCGCTCTTCAAGCGCCGCGATCCGCGCTTCCAGCTCTTCTATGCGGTCTGCAGACACGCCCGCCCCACGCTCCACCGGATTCCCCCGCGCCGCGATGATCACCTCGATGTCCGCCGGGTCCCCCAGTGCATGGGTGTAGCGATCTTCACGCTGCCCCGCCTGGCGCGGTACCAGCAGCGCCAGTCCGCGTGCAATCAGGCGTTCCAGCTGGTGCACCACCTGCTCGGCATCTTCGAAGTCATGCATGCGCCCGCTGCGGGTCAGCAGCTCGTTGACGGTCTGCGGGCCACGCAAAAACAGCAAGCCGATCAGGATCACCTGGGCCGGCACCAGCTCCAGCGCCTTGTCTACACGGTGTTCCCAGCGGTCGGCGCGGCTGCCCATCACCAGGCGGGTAAAGCCTTGGCCTTCCAGAGCGCGAAGGCTTTGCCCGACCTGGCCCTGGCTGAGGTTTGTCACCGGCTCACGGCTGGTCTTCTGGTTGCAGGCCAGCACCAGGGCGTTGAGGGTCAGGGGGTAGGTTTCCGGGTTGGTCGCCTGTTTTTCGATCAGGCAGCCCAGAATGCGGATTTCCGTGCTGTTCAGGCGCGGCTCAGGGGTGTCGGTGTCGTGCTCGGCGGTCATCGCGCTTTCCCTATGCAGTGAAGGCCACTAGCCTAATCCTGAAAAAATAAAAGACAAGCCGCAGGCATGGCTATAATCGCCGCTGGTTCCAACCCTGCCATTACCGATGAGACTGTCATGACTATTTCCCTGTACGCCGCCTCCATCCCAGTCTTCAAGCAAATGCTCAACGCCTTGAGCGATGTGCTGAACAAGGCTGAAGCCCACGCCACCGCCAAGAACATCGAACCCAACGCCCTGCTGCAAGCGCGTCTGTTCCCGGACATGTTCGCGCTGGTGCGCCAGGTGCAGATCGCCGTCGACTTCGCCAAGGGCGTTTCTGCGCGCCTGGCCGAGATCGAAGTGCCTAAATACGAAGACAGCGAAGTGACCTTCGCCGACCTTCAAGCGCTGATCGCCAAGGTCCTGGCATTTGTCGACACCATCAAGCCTGAGCAAGTCGACGGCAAGGAAGGTATCGAGATCATCACCCGCCCAGGCACCCCGAAAGAGAAGCGCTTCAGCGGCCAGTCCTACCTGCTGACCTACGGCCTGCCGCAATTCTTCTTCCACGTCACCACCGCGTACGCCTTGCTGCGCCACAACGGTGTGGAAGTGGGCAAGCGTGACTACATGGGCGCTTTCTAAGCCTCCAGCCATAAAAAAGCCCGGTGTGGTTCACTCAAGAACCACACCGGGCTTTTTTGTCAGCGGCGTTTAAGCCGGCTGTTCTTCCTTGCCCAGGCATGCGGCGGCGGTGAACAGCACGTCGGTGGACGAGTTGAGCGCGGTCTCCGCCGAATCCTGCAGCACGCCGATGATGAAACCGACGGCCACCACCTGCATGGCGACTTCACTCGGGATGCCAAACAGGCTGCACGCCAGCGGAATCAGCAACAGCGAGCCACCGGCCACACCCGAAGCGCCACAGGCACACACGGCCGCGACCACGCTGAGCAGCACGGCGGTCGGCAGGTCGACGTTGATGCCCAAGGTGTGCACCGCCGCCAGGGTCAGCACGGTGATGGTAATCGCAGCACCGGCCATGTTGATGGTGGCGCCCAGCGGGATCGACACCGAGTAGGTGTCTTCATGCAGGCCCAGGCGCTTGCTCAATGCCAGGTTGACCGGGATGTTCGCCGCCGAACTGCGGGTGAAGAACGCCGTGATGCCGCTCTCGCGCAGGCACATCAGCACCAGTGGGTACGGGTTGCGGCGCAGTTTCCAGAACACGATGGCCGGGTTGATCACCAAGGCCACAAACAGCATGCAGCCGATCAGCACCAGCAGCAGGTGCGCATAGCCGAGCAGCGCGCCGAAACCGGAAGTGGCCAGGGTCGACGCCACGAGGCCGAAGATACCCAGCGGGGCGAAGCGGATCACCACGCGCACGATCAGGGTCACGCCGTTGGACAGGTCATCCAGCACGGTGCGGGTGGTTTCGCCCGCATGGCGAATGGCGACGCCCATGCCGATGGCCCAGGCCAGGATGCCAATGAAGTTGGCGTTCATCAGCGCACTGATCGGGTTGTCCACCACGCTGAGCAGCAGGCTTTGCATGACCTCGCCGATACCGCCGGGAGCGCTGACGGCGGCGTCATGGGTGACGAGTACCAGCGTCGAGGGAAACCACATGCTCGCAACCACCGCCACCACGGCGGCTGCGAATGTGCCCAGCAAATACAGGAACAGAATCGGTTTGATATGGGTTTCCTGGCCGTGTTTATGGTTGGCGATGGAGGCCATCACCAGCACAAACACCAAGATTGGCGCGACGGCCTTGAGCGCGGCGACAAACAGTTTGCCGATAAACCCGGTGGCCTTGGCGGCTTCAGGTAACAACAACGCCAGTAGAATGCCAGCGATCAGACCGATGACGATTTGCGTGACCAGGCTGACGCGTGTCAGCCGTTGGAAGAGGGAAGGGGCAGCAGTCATAAACAGTTGTCTCTAGTTTTTTTAGTAGGACGCAGCATTGCAGGCGAAAGCGCCGTAGGAAGCAGGCGCGAAGTCTAGCATGCTGTAGGACGGGTCCCGTTTGGTGCGGCATTCCGTCACCCGCGCCCATGGGCCTTGGTCAAATCCGGACACACTCTGTTAAGATTCATCCCTCTCACCTTTCCTATCCGTCAGCGGGCCCTTCGGGCTGTCGTTGATGTCGTTGTTTCTGGAGTTTTCATGCTGTTTCCCATCCTGCTGCTGTCAGCCGCCGGCTTTACCGTGCTGACCACGGAATTCATCATCGTCGGTCTGTTGCCGTCGATTGCCCGCGACTTGAGCGTCAGCGTGTCCCAGGCGGGGCTGCTGGTGACGCTGTTCGCGTTCACCGTGGCAGCTTTCGGGCCGTTTCTGACGGCCTACTGCGCTCGTTTCCCACGCAAGCGCCTGTTTATCACCATCCTGATCATGTTCGCGGTGGCCAATACTGTGGCGGCGCTGGCGCCGAATATCTGGGTAATGGCCGTGGCGCGGCTGATCCCGGCCCTGGGCTTGCCGGTATTCTGGGCCTTGGCCAGTGAAACGGCGGTAGACATCGTGGGCCCGGAATATGCCGGGCGTGCCATCGAAAAAATCGGCTTCGGCATAGTCTGCGCCACGGTGTTCGGCATCCCGGTGGGCACGCTGATTTCCGATATGTTCGGCTGGCGCATCGCGTTCGCCATCCTGGCGGGGGTGGCGTTGGCCAAGGCCTTGCTGCTGTTTATCTACCTGCCGGTGACAAAACCCAAGCACGACGAAGTGACACTGCGCTCGCAGTTCAAGATCCTGCGCAACCCGTTGATGCAGGGCCATATCCTGCTGTCGATCCTGGTGTTCAGCGGCATGTTCACCGCTTACACCTATTTGGCCGACATCCTTGAGCGCCTGGCCGGGTTCGATGGCACATTGGTGGGTTGGTGCCTGATGGGCTTTGGTGCGGTCGGATTGATCGGCAACTCTTTGGGCGGTCGCGCGGTGGATCGCCACCCGTTGATCGCGTCGATGGTGTTCTGCGGCTTTATGATCGCCGGCATGGTGGCATTGGTCCCGGCGATTCATTCCACCGTTGGCCTGGCTGCGGCGATGGCGGTGTGGGGCGTGACCCAGGCGGCGATGTTCCTGGTCAGCCATGTGCGGTTGATGAAGGCCGCGCCCCATGCGCCAGCGTTTGCCGCGTCGCTGAACATTGCCGGGGCCAACCTGGGGATTGGCTTGGGCGCGTTGGTCGGCGGGCATGTGATCGACACCTTGGGCCTGGGCAGCCTGGGTTTTGCCGCGTCCGGGTTTATCCTGGTGTCGATCTTGCTGGCGCTGTGGCTGATGACCGCCAAACAACCGGTCGCGTCCAGGGCCTGAGCCGTCAAGGCAGGGCGGTAAACAACTCGCGCCTTGCGCCCTCGGTAATCGCCACGATGCCGGGGTGCTTGACCTTGCGCTCCACCGAGATCGCGTAGAACGACTCGGTGACCGCGTCAGTCTGGCCAATCAACGCGACGCCATATTGGCGCACCACCTCCTCGGCGATCACGCTGGGGGCGATAAAAATCCCGCTGCCGGATTGGCCAAATGCCTGCATCAGGGCGCTGTCGTCGAACTCGCCGATGATCTTCGGCTGGATCTGCTGTTCGGCGAACCAGCGTTGCAAGCGGCTGCGCACCACCGTCTCCGCGCCCGGAATCAATAGCGGCGCGCCATGCAGGCACTGTGGGAAATCGCCGCCATGTTGGTCAGCCAACGCCTGAGTAGCGAAGAAGCTGATGCCACATTCCCCCAGTTTCTGGCTGTAGCCCTTGATATCCAAGTGCGACGGCATGGGGCTGTCGGAAATCACCAGGTCCAGGCGCTGGATCGCCAGGTCGGCCAATAAACGTTCGAGTTTGTCCTCGCGGCAGGTGATGCGCAGCGGCTCGCTCAGTTCCATGGTCGGCGCGATCAGGCGATAAACGATGGACTTGGGCACCACATCCGCCACGCCGACCCGGAACACAATCTGCTGCTCGTTGGGTTGCGCACGCAGCATCGCTTCCAATTCATTACCGGTCTGGAACATCTGCTCGGCATAGGGCAGGGCCTGGCGCCCGGCCTCGGTCAGCTCCAGCTGGCGGCCGACCCGTTGAAACAGCGCGATACCAAAGGTTTGCTCCAGCAGGCTGATCTGCCCGCTGATGGTCTGGGGCGTCAGGTTGAGTTGCTCGCAGGCGCGCACAATGCTGCCGGTCTTGGCCACAACCCAGAAGTAGTGCAATTGTCGATAATTGAGCATCGCCGCCATCACTTCGTAAAAACCGAAGTATACGCGAGAAAAATACGAATTTTCCTGAAGTGTTCCCCTGCATAAAATGCCTCGCTATCGCGGGGCCACTATTTGGACCCAATGGTTCTAACGAGGAATACATCATGAAACTCAATTCCCTGGGCGCGGCGTCGTTGCTTGCGCTTTCATTGGTAGTGATCAGCGGTTGCGATCAGGTCGAGAAAAGCGCGCAACAGGTGTTGGGCAAAGCCACCGAGTCGGCCAAGCAAGCCATCGATGACACCCACAAGGCCGCCGAGCAGGCATTGAGTGAAGCGACACAAGGCCTGATCAGCCCGCAGAAAAAGGACGATCAGGAAGAAAAAGAGTCTGACTCCAACAGTAAAGAAGCTTAATTTCCCGGCACAACCTCAGGACTGACCTATGGATTACCTTTTACAACTGGCCGCCAGCCCCACCGCCTGGGTTGCACTGGCCACCTTGATCGTCATGGAAATCGTGCTGGGCATCGATAACCTGATCTTTATCTCGATCCTCACCAACAAACTACCTGAGCAGCACCGGGCCAAGGCACGACGCATCGGCATCAGCATGGCGCTGATATTGCGCCTGGGCCTGTTGAGCACCATCGCGTTCATCGTGCAGTTGACGGCGCCGGTGTTCGAAGTGCTCGGCCAGGCGTTTTCGTGGAAGGACATGATCCTGATCGCCGGCGGCTTGTTCCTGGTGTGGAAGGCCACCACCGAGATCCATCACAGCATGGACCCGGAGCCGGAAGAGAAAGCATCGGTTGGCAACACCGTGGCCATCGGCTTCGCCGCGGCGATCGGGCAGATCCTGTTGCTCGACCTGGTGTTCTCCATCGACAGCATCATTACCGCCGTGGGCATGACCGAGCACTTGCCGATCATGATCATTGCCGTGGTGACGTCGGTGATCGTGATGCTGGTGGCGGCTGAACCGCTGGCCAAGTTCATCAACGACAACCCGACCGTGGTGATGCTGGCCCTGGGCTTCCTGATCATGATCGGCATGACGCTGATCGCCGAAGGCTTCGGCGCCCATGTGCCTAAAGGCTACGTGTACGCGGCCATGGCCTTCTCGGCGGCCATCGAGTGCTTGAACATCGCACGACGTAACCGCCACAAGCGTTTGCTCGCTGCCCGCCAGTAACCGCAGAAACCTGAAAGCCGGCTGTGCTCACAAGAGCCCAGCCGGCTTTTTGCTGTCTGGTAGAATCCCCACACTTGATACCGTGAGGTCCTACATGAACGAGCCGATTCGTCTTACCCAATACAGCCATGGCGCGGGGTGCGGATGCAAGATATCGCCCCAAGTATTGGAAGTGATTCTCGCCGGCAGCGGCGCCCAGAACCTCGACCCCAACCTGTGGGTTGGCAATGCCTCGCGTGACGATGCGGCGGTGTACGCCATCGACGACGAGCGCGGCGTGGTCTCCACCACTGATTTTTTCATGCCGATTGTCGATGACCCCTTCGACTTCGGCCGCATCGCCGCCACCAATGCCATCAGTGACATCTACGCCATGGGCGGCGACCCGCTGATGGCCATCGCCATTCTCGGCTGGCCGGTGAACGTGCTGGCGCCCGAGATTGCCCGGGAAGTGATCCGTGGTGGCCGCTCGGTGTGCGACGCCGCCGGCATCCCCCTGGCGGGCGGCCACTCCATCGACGCGCCGGAGCCCATCTTCGGCCTGGCCGTGACCGGCATCGTGCAAAAGCGCCATATGAAGCGCAACGACACGGCCACTGCCGGCTGCCAGTTGTACCTGACCAAGCCGCTGGGCATCGGCATCCTCACCACTGCCGAAAAGAAGGGCAAGCTGCGCGAGGCCGACATCGGCCTGGCCCGCGACTGGATGTGCACCCTCAACAAACCCGGCAGCCGCTTCGGCAAGCTGGCCGGCGTAACGGCCATGACCGATGTCACCGGTTTCGGCCTGTTGGGCCATCTGGTGGAAATGGCTGACGGCAGTGGCCTGACCGCACGCATCGAATATGAAAAAGTCCCACGGCTGCCGGGGGTCGAGTACTACCTGGACCAGGGCTGTGTGCCCGGTGGCACGTTGCGCAACTTCGACAGCTACGCCAGCAAGCTCGGGCGCGTGCAGGAGCTGCACAAGCGCGTGCTGTGCGACCCGCAGACCAGCGGCGGGCTGCTGATCGCCGTCACCCCTGAGGGCGACGCCGAGTTCCACGTCGTGGCGGCGGAACTGGGCCTGAGCCTGGCGCCGATCGGCGTTCTGGTTGAGCGACAGACCAACGCGGTAGAGGTGTTTTGATGGCAACTGACATCACCGATTACCGCGACATTTTCCTCAACGACCGGCCGATGATGGATACCCGCGCGCCGGTGGAATTCGTCAAGGGCGCGTTCCCCGGCGTGGTCAACCTGCCGTTGATGAACGATGACGAGCGCCAGCGCATCGGCACCTGCTACAAGCAGCAAGGGCAGCAGGCGGCTATCGTCCTTGGCCATCAGTTGGTCAGTGGCAAAGTGCTTGAAGAGCGACTGGCGCGTTGGACGGCGTTTGCCCAGGCCAACCCGGACGGTTACCTGTATTGCTTCCGGGGCGGGCTGCGCTCGCAATTGGTGAAACAGGTGCTCAAGGACGAGTCGGGGATCGACTATCCCCGGGTCGGCGGTGGCTATAAGGCCATGCGCACGTTCCTGCTGGATACCGTGGACCAGGCGGTCGAACAGTGTGATTTCGTGTTGTTGGGCGGCTTGACCGGCAGCGGCAAGACCGAGGTCATCAATCAGCTGAACAATGGACTGGACCTGGAAGGCCACGCCAATCACCGTGGTTCCAGCTTTGGCAAGCGCGCCACCGGCCAGCCATCCAATATCGACTTCGAAAACCGCCTGGCAGTGGACGTTCTGAAAAAGCGCGCACAGGGCATCGAGCAGTTTGTGCTTGAGGATGAAAGCCGCATGATTGGCAGTTGTGCCTTGCCGCTGAACCTGCATCGAGGCATGCAGGTGTATCCGATGGTGTGGTTGGAAGAGAGCCTGGAAAACCGCGTCGAGCGGGTATTGCGCGAGTACGTGACTGACCTGTGCGCGCAGTTCAATACGGCGTTTGGCGAGTCGGGTTTCGAACGGTTCGCCGAGCGGCTGACCCAGAGTCTGGCCAATATCCACAAGCGTCTGGGCGGCGAGCGCTATCAGCGTTTGCATGCGCTTATGCAAGATGCCTTGGCCGAGCAGGCTCGCAGCGGCAGTGTGGACTTGCATCGGGGTTGGATCGTCGGGCTGCGCGAGTATTACGATCCGATGTACGCCTTTCAACGTGAGAAGAAAGGCGCACGGATTGAGTTCTCTGGGGAGCACACAGCAGTGGTGGAGTATTTGCGCGAACGTGGGGCTCGGCGCGGCTGATCGATTGGCTTCAACTCAAAGAATGACCGCCCCGATCAACCCACACACCACGCCCACCAGCATGGTCAACCCGGCCACCGTCACCAGCACCCGCGCATCGAAATCCTTGCGCAGCATCAACAGCGACGGCAGGCTCACGCTCGGCAGGGTCATCAGCAAGGCCACGGCCGGGCCGGTGCCCATGCCCAGCGCCATCATGGTTTGTACGATGGGGATTTCAGCCGCTGTAGGAATTACAAACAGCGTGCCGACAATCGCCAGTGGCACCAACCACACCAGGCTATTGGCCATGGCGCCGTCGACATGGGGGAACAGCCATACCCGCGCCGCGCCCAAGACCAGCACCGCCAGGATGTAGATCGGGATCGTGTTCCAGAACAGCTGCCACAACGTGCGCAGCCAACGGCTCAGGAATGGTTGCGACTCCGTGTTGCTGACTTCGGCTACAGCCTCCAACGCCGCTTCCGGCACCTGATCCGGCCGGGCAATACGCTGGGCCACCAGCGACACACCCACCACCAACACAATGCCCGCCACCAACCGCAACGCGGTAAAGCCCCAGCCCAGCACAAAGCCCATGAACACCAGGGTGGCCGGATTCAGCACCGGGTTGGCAATCCAGAAGGCCAGCGCCGCGCCTACCGACACCTGCTGGCGGCGCATGCCCGCCGCCACCGGTGCGGCGCAGCAACTGCACATCATGCCTGGCAAGGCGAACAGCCCGCCGCGCACGGTCGAGCCCAGGCCGGCGCGGCCGAACAGACGCAGCAGCCAGTCACGGGGGATCAGCACTTGCAGCAGGGAGCCAAGGATCACCGCCAGCACCGCGGCTTTCCAGATCGCCAGGAAATACACCTGGGCATAGGCCAGCGCTGCCGCCAGTGGCGAGCTTTGTTGATCGTTGAGAATCGAGGCGCCGATGCTGTGATTGTCGGCCGCGACAAACGCCTTGAAGTAGTAGGGCGACCACTTCACGTAATAGAGGCCCACGCAGGCCACCAAGAGGAACAGCGCTGGTTTCCACCAGAACGACCAGCCCCGGACGGGCTGGGTGGAGGAGAGGTTAGACATGCTGATGATCCGCCGATGAGTCAATAGCGACGCATCATACGCTGTCAGCTATCAGCACTCACCTGTGTTGGTTCCGGGCAGCTTTCATCGCCGTCGTTCAAGCCCTGCTTGTAGTTGCGGCTTAGCAGCGAGGCCTTGCCGTTGTGCCAGGTCAGCGTCAGCACATAGAGCGTGTCGTAGTCACTGCCGGACCAGTCGTCGGTAATCGTGTGTTTTTCGCCGGACGCTTCACTCGCCACCTTGTTGATCAGCTCCGGCAGGTAGCCGTGGGACCAGGCGGTGTAGATGGTGGCGTTGTGGTATTTGTCTTCGACCAGCTCATCGGCGAGGTCGCTGGTGTCATTTGCGGAGAACTTGATGTTCACCGGCAGGCCCAATTTGATGGCGCTGGGGCTGATGGTCATCAGTGGGCGAATGTAGCTGTAGGAATTGTCCAGCTCACCTTCCTCGACATTGCGTGTCGGATTGGCAGCAAACACAAAGTTGGCCTTGCCGAACTTTTCCGGCAGCAGGGTTGCCAGGTTCATTGCGCGGTTCAAGCCCTGGCAATTGAGCTGGCCGAGGCCGCCGGCAGGTTTTTCGCCGTGGCGCAGGAACACCAGGGTCTGCACACCATCCACAGGCTGGGCGCGGCTTTCACGGGCGTCGAGGGCAGCAACCATGGCACCGCTGACCAGCAGCAGCGGCAACATGATGTAGGAATAGCGTTTGAGTCGTTGCACAAGGCGCAGAGGCTTGATCGTCATTATAGGTTCGAGTCTTCGTGCGTCACGTTAAGGCGGACAAGCCTGGCCCCAGTGACGCCGGGGCGTCCTGCGGTGTTCCCTGTCGGTATAGCGAGGCGCCTCCATTCACCGTTTTTAGCGCACTTAAGAGTGCACGCGGGCGTATTGGTTCGCCCACGCGGGATAATAGCCCGCTGATGTTGCGCATTGATGACCCATGCAGGACACCGGGTACATGGCTATCATGGGGACTTTCTGCCTAGCCAGGGACTTACCGATGAACCCACTCGCCGCGTTCCCGATTAATAGCAAATGGCCCGCCCAGCACCCCGAGCGCCTGCAACTGTACTCGTTGCCTACGCCCAACGGGGTAAAAGTCTCGATCATGCTTGAAGAGTTAGGCCTGCCCTATGAGGCACACAAGGTCAGTTTCGAGACCCAGGACCAGCTGTCCCCTGAGTTCCTGTCCCTGAATCCGAACAACAAAATCCCCGCGATCATCGACCCCGATGGCCCAGCCGGCCAGCCTTTGGCGCTGTTTGAGTCCGGCGCGATCCTGATCTACCTGGCAGAAAAAACCAGCCAGTTGCTCTCCGAAGATCCGGCGACACGTTATGAAACGATTCAATGGCTGATGTTCCAGATGGGCGGCATCGGCCCGATGTTTGGCCAGTTGGGGTTTTTCAACAAATTCGCCGGCAAGGCCTACGAAGACAAGCGTCCCCGCGACCGCTACGCCGCTGAATCCCGTCGCTTGCTCGAAGTGCTGGAAAAACGCCTGCTCGGTCGCACCTGGATCATGGGTGATGACTACAGCATCGCCGACATTGCTACCTTCCCGTGGATTCGCAACCTGATTGGCTTTTATGAGTCGGGCGATATCGTCGGCATTGCCGACTTCCCTAACGTACTGCGTGCGCTGGACGGCTTTGTGGCCCGGCCGGCAGTGATCCGTGGTCTGAGTATTCCGAGCTGAAGCATGCCGACTTTCGATTTCAAACAACTGGATGTCTTCAGCCGCGTGTCCCTCAAGGGCAACCCGCTGGCGGTGGTCCTGGGTGCCGATAGCCTCAGCGACCAGCAGATGGCGGACTTCGCCAAGTGGACCAATCTCAGTGAAACCACGTTTTTACTGACGCCGCGCGACCCTCGGGCTGACTACCGAGTGAGAATTTTCACCACCTTGCAGGAGCTGCCATTTGCCGGGCACCCGACGCTGGGCAGTTGCCACGCGTGGCTGACGGCGGGTGGGGTGGCCAAAGGCGAGGAGATCGTCCAGGAGTGCGAAATCGGCCTGGTGCGTATCCGTCGTCAAGGCGATGAGCTGGCGTTTATAGCGCCGCCGTTGTTGCGTTCCGGCGCAGTGGAGGACGATGTGTTGGAGCGTGTGCGCCTGGGGCTGGGCCTGGAGCCGGACCGTATCCTACGCAGCCAGTGGGTCGACAATGGCGCAGGGTGGCTCGTGGTGATGTTGGCGGATCGTGATCAGGTCCTGGCGTTACAGCCGGATTATTCACAGTTTATGGGGCTGGCCGTTGGCGTGATTGCCCCCTGTGACCCTGCGCGGGACGATGTGGATACCCAGTTTGAAGTGCGTGGTTTTGTCGCAGGCGACGGCGCGCCGGAAGATCCGGCCACGGGCAGCCTGAATGCTGGCGTCGCCCAATGGCTGCTGGCGCAAGGCCTCGCGCCGGAGCGCTATGTGGTCAGCCAAGGCACGGCGATGGGGCGGGCGGGGCGTATCAGCGTCGAGCGCCAGGGCGAGGAAATCTGGATCGGCGGTGCCGTTGCGGTGTGCATCGAAGGGCGTCTACAGCTCTAGATCAATACATTATTGCGAGCGCCGCAATACACTGTTGGCCCCTTGGTATTTGTGCTGCCGGGGCCTGTGGGCATAAGCTTTCGCCCCAAAGTTTGAGTCTTTATGTCAGGAAAACCATGACCAGCCAGTTCCCCCAAGCCCGCCCACGCCGCCTGCGCCGCTCTCCGGAGCTGCGTGGTTTGTTCCAGGAAACCGAGTTCACCCTCAACGATCTGGTGCTGCCGATCTTCGTCGAAGAAGAAATCGACGACTTCGTGCCGATCACCAGCATGCCCGGTGTGCAGCGTATCCCCGAGAAGAAGCTCGCCGCCGAGATCGAGCGTTATGCCCGTGCCGGTATCAAGTCGGTGATGACCTTCGGTGTGTCTCATCACCTGGATGCCAACGGTAGCGACACCTGGAAAGAACGCGGTCTGGTCTCGCGCATGTCCTCGATCATCAAGGACGCCGTGCCGGAAATGATCGTGATGTCCGACACCTGCTTCTGCGAATACACCGACCACGGCCACTGCGGCGTGATGCACGGCGCCCACGTCGACAACGACGCGACCCTGGTCAACCTCGGCAAACAAGCCGTGGCCGCAGCCCGCGCCGGCGCCGACGTGATCGCCCCGTCGGCCGCCATGGACGGCCAGGTCCAGGCCATCCGCCGCGCCCTGGATGACGCCGGTTTCACCCATATCCCGATCATGGCCTACTCCACCAAATTCGCCTCGGCCCTCTACGGCCCCTTCCGTGAAGCTGGCGGCAGCGCCCTCAAGGGCGACCGCAAAAGCTACCAGATGAACCCCATGAACCGCCGCGAAGCCGTGCGTGAATCGCTGCTCGACGAACAGGAAGGCGCGGATGCACTCATGGTCAAACCGGCCGGTGCCTACCTCGACATCATCCGCGACATCCGCGAAGCCTCACGCCTGCCAGTGGCGGCGTACCAGGTGAGCGGTGAATACGCGATGATCAAGTTTGGTGCCCAGGCAGGGGCGATTGATGAGGATCGAGTGGTGCGCGAGACGTTGGGGTCGATCAAGCGGGCGGGGGCGGATTTAATCTTTACGTACTTTGCGATGGATTTGGCGTTGGCGGGGATTTAAGGACATCGTTTCTCCCCTGTGGCGAGCTGGCTTGTCACAGGGGGAGGGGCAATCATGACTCAGTTAAATTTTTCATAATCTTGAGCACCTAATGACACCAACCATTTCCTGAAGAAATCTATTTGTTCCTGTGGGTCATTTGTTAGGTTCTCCTCTTCGTAGTCAAACAAATGGACTATGTCGTCGTTGGTAGCTTGCTGACCTAAAGTCATTTCGTATGCGACGAGTCCCGCGCTCATCTGAGAGGCCATTCTTGAAGGTTTAACGTTTATTTTTGCCCCTTTGCATAAAAAGGTTATATGCGGGAAGTCTGCCCGGATTTTCGCGAAGCAAATATATAGGTCATGCCCTTCATAAACCTTGGCAAAATTGTCGGCCTCTGAAAATGTCATGGTGAGCTTCGCTGGGTCATATTTTATGGTGACCTGCTTGTGTTCTTTGTTGATTATTGCTTTTATATTTTTAGTTTTCATTTTATTTCCTGTTGGGGTTTGGTATGGAGTATCCGACGTAAGTTCCATCAGGTTTTACTGGGGTGGCGCCTAATATATCCTCTGTGTCGATTTTGTTATGGATAGCGAACTCTAGTTCTTTCGGGTACGGCGCCTGCTTTCCTAGTTCTGTATTTATATCATGCCCCTCAATACTCTTAAGCGTGTACAAGTAGCCTTTTTTATCTCCGTAGCTGGTAGCAAAAGTGATCCCGACTGCTCTGGATGGCGATGTGCTTATGAAGTTGCTGGGAGGGTCATTGCTGTCAATTGCGTGTAGGTATAAATCTTCGCTATAACCCTTGCTTTTAAAGCCATTCTTGAATGCCTCTTCTGGAGGGATTTTGTCCCCGCGAAAAAGATACTCTTCGTCATTTTGCGAAGTTGGAAGGTTGGGTTCTGATTTTTTACTTAATGCTTGAGCTGAAGGATCTTCAACGCCTAAGGATGGTTCGCATCCTACCGTACCAGGGCATCTGTTCAGTCCCAGCGGATCGACCCACCCCGTCGGATTGGGTACGTACTGGTACGCGTTGATCCCACCCGCCAACTTCACCGGGTCCGGCGTCAGGTAGCGACCAACATCTGGATTGTAGTAGCGATGACGGTTGTAGTGCAGCCCGCTTTCTTGATCAAAGTACTGACCCTGGAAGCGCAGCGGGTTGTCGATTTTACCTTTGTCGAGACGACTGATCTGGCCGTAGGCGCGGTAGTGCGCGGACCAGACGATTTCGCCGTCTGGGTCGGTGAGTTCCTGCGGCGTGCCGAGGTGGTCGAGTTGGTAGTGGTAGGGCTGGGTTTCGGTTGGGCCAAAGCCTTCCAGCAACGCCAACGGGCGGAAGCTATCGGGTTCGTAAAGGTAGCTGCGGTGGCGATCTGCATGGTGTTCGGCAATCAGCTTGTCGCCTTGCCAGAAAAACTCCGTCGTTACGCCTTCAATGGTCTTGCTGATACGCCGTCCAAACGGGTCGTAGCGGTAGCTGGCGGTTTTCCCGTTAGGCTGTGTGACGGCTATCAACCGGTGCTGGCAGTCATAGCGGTATTCGGTGACCAGTTGGTGACCTTTACCTCTGCGTTCACCGATCAGGTTGCCGAAGGCGTCGTAGTCGTAATGCCGGTCGCCCTGGATCATCAGGCGGTTGCCGGCGACGATGTCCGGGCCGGGGCGGTCTTGCATGAGCAGGTTGCCCGCCGGGTTGTGGTCGAAGCGCTCCTGCAGGTCTTGGGAGTGGTCGGCGCGGGTCAGGCGATTCAGTGGGTCGTAGTGGTAGTGATGGTCGCCTTTGCGGGTGTCGAGCAGGCGGGTGAGGTTGCCGGATTTGTCGTAGTCGTAGTGGCGTTGGAGCAGGTGTTGTTCTTGCTGCGTTACTGCATGGGCGTGCAGGCGGTGCTGGTCGTCGTAGTGGTAGTGGCTGAGCAGTTGGCCTTGTTGGCGCTGGTGTTCTTGACCGGCTTTGAAAAGGTGCGAGGTAAGGGTTTTACCGTTGAGTTCGACGGTGGCGAGGTGGCCGCCCTTGGCATGGTTGAACGCCACACGGTTGTTGTCCGGCAGGCGCAGGTGTTGAAGTTGGCCGCAGGCGTCGTAGCCGTAGCGCAAGGTGCCCCAGCCTTGGTGTTCGGCAGTGAGACGGTTTTGCGTGTCGTATTCGTAGGCCTGCGCCCAGTGACCGTCGTCGACGCTGAGGAGATTGCCTTGGCGGTCGTAGGCGTAATCGATTTTGTTGCCGTTTGGCAGGGTTTTTCTTACGAGACGGCCGGCGTGGTCGCGCTGGTAACGGGTGGTTAACTGACTACCATCGTCGCCGTGTTCAGTTTTTTCTCGCAGGTTGCCGTTGAGGTCGTAGACGTAGGCCGTGCGTTGCCCATCAAAGCCGATTTCCTGCTGGATCAGGCCGTTGGGGTGGTAATCCAGCCGGTAGGTTTCGCCAACTTCGTTTTCAATCTCGGTCAGCAGCAACCGCACGTTGTCGTAGCGGTACTTGACCTGGCTGCCGTCGGCATTGATGCGGCGGCTGATCAGGTGCAGGCCGTCGGCGTATTCGTAGCGGGTGACGTGGCCCAGTTCATCGCGTTCGGCGGTGATTTTTCCGTAGGGGTTGTAGCTGTATTCCCTGCACGCGCCGCCGGGCAGTACGAGGCGAGTCAGCCGACCGACAGCGTCCCACTGGTATTGGGTCAGCGCGCCTTGTTCATCCTCACGGGCAATCTGCCGGCCCAGGTCGTCGTAGCGATAGCGCTTGATGCCACCATTAGGCAGTTGCTCTTCAACCAGCTGGCCGCGGTCATTCCACACCAGCCGCTGGCAACTGTGATCGGGGTACCACGCCCCAATCAGTTGCCCGTATTTGTTGTAGCTATAGTCCGTCACATGACCGTCGGGATCGGTCCTGCGCGTCACGTCGCCCTGATCATTCCGCTCATATTTCCAAACCGCTGAGCCCCGCCTTACAACCCGTACGAACCCATTGTCATGCTCGTAGGATGTCGGCTCATCGTCCCCCGGAAACAACGCCACCAAGCGTCCGGCATCGTCGTACTGATACGCCGTCACTGCCCCGAGTGGGTCCTGCTCGACCGTCAGCCGACCCTTGTCATCGTAAGATTTGAAGTGCTCGGCACCGTCCGGATCAATGCGCTGCACCAGCCGTGCGCGGTCGTCATGGACATACACTTCCTG
>NZ_JADDUM010000283.1 GCF_015163715.1 Pseudomonas cyclaminis | reverse complement strand
CCCCTCCCACACTGGATAGTGCCTGCTCCGGGTAGCGTGAGGCGATCAGATCCGTACGTTGCCCCGTGGCCCGGCAATCGCCCAGATGATCAGGCCCAGTACCGGCAGCAGCAGGATCAACAGGATCCACAACACCTTGGCGCCCGTGCTTGCGCCGCTTTTGAACACGTTGATGATCGCCCAGATATCCAGCGCGAGGATGATCAGCCCGATCAAGCCGTTAAAAGTGGAACCCATGGTGTCGCTCCTAAGTGAGGGCATGCCCTTGTAGGATAGTCAGCCCTGGCAGGGGTTCCGTTTTATTTCAGACGTGGATTGCCACCTTCAGCGCTTCCAGGGAGGGCTCGGCCTTGATGCCGACTTCGGCACACAGCTCCAGCACCCGTGGCAGGTCGTTGCCGAACACCAGTACCGCCTGGATTTCATCATCCAGCGGCTGGCTGAAATCAAGCAGCACATAGCCGCCATCTTCCGGGCTCAGGGCACTCATCTGGATCTGAATACGGTTCAGCGCGGTAAGGCTTTCGGTCTTGGCCAGTTGCTTGGGCTTGAGGTTGAACGCAACGCCGGGGCCGAACGAGGCGACGATCTGCGCAAACAGCTCGCCATACGTGTCGGCCTGGAACAGCACGGTCTCTGGCAGGCTGCCCACCACCACCCACTCCCCCAACGGAATCGGGAAGCTGTCGTCGTAGTTGATGTCCGGGTTGGCTGCCAGAAATGCAGCAGGATCCGCGTAGGCTTGGGCAGCCTCATCGGCGATCTTCGCCACCTCGTCGTCGCCCATGACCCCGGTGCTGATTTTGCTGATAAGTTCGACGAGGCTGGTTTTCATGGGGCGATCCTGTAACGGGCTGGTTTTTGAGGGCGCAAAGCCTACACCAGTTTCTGCAACTGCGCCGCCGTATCCACCGCGCCCATGGTTTGGGCCGCGGCCAGCGCGGTTGCGCCTTGGGCATCGGTGGCCTTGGGGTTGGCGCCCTGGCCCAGCAGGTAGTCAACCATGTCGACGCGGTTGAACATGGCCGCCATCATCAGCGCAGTGCGGCCATCAGAGGACGCGGCTTCTACCGGCGTACCGCCTTCGATCAGCGCCTTGACCACCGGCAGGTTGCCTTTGAAGGCCGCACCGGCAATCGGCAGTTGGTTCTTGTCATTGGCGATCAGCGGGTCGGCCTTGAACTCCAGCAGCACTTTTACCGCCTCGGCGTGGCCGTGATAGGCCGAGAGCATCAGCAGGGTGTCGCCATTGTGGTTGCGAAAATTGGCGGGCAAGCCTTTAGCCAGCAGCGCGGCAAGCATGGCCGCGTCACCGCGGCGGGCCACATCGAAGACTTGCTCGGCAAATTCGGCGGCTTCATCTTCGGTCATTTGTTTTGGCTGGTCGGACATGTGGGGCTCCTCATCTGGTGCTTATATGGCGCCCAGTGTCGCGAGGGAGTTCCCACCTGTCATGGTTTTTTTGTCAAAAAGCCCCATAGGCACAATCAATAGCGGAACTGACCGCCCTGGATCTGCGCCAGCAATTGCCCGGTCACCGGCACGTAGCAGTCCGACCCCGGCAGCCAGGCATAAACCGGGTCATTGCCGGCTTTGTCCGGATCAAAGGCCTCCTCCTTGAGCTTGACCTTCTGGTACTTGAAGGTGCCGGTGGTTTCCATCTTGACCTTGATCCGCAGGAACAGCGGCACCGCGTAGGCCGGCAACTGGCCGTGGGCGAACTGCAGCAGTTCGCGCATGTCCAGCGCGGCCAGGGATTCGCTCGGGGTGATGGCGACCATACCCGCACGGCCGTTGGTGTTTTCGATCTCGACGCCATAGGCCACCACTTCGGCAATCTGCGGGTGTTGCAGCAGCACGTTCTCGACTTCGGTGGTGGAGACGTTTTCACCTTTCCAGCGGTAGGTGTCCCCCAGGCGATCGACAAATTGCGCATGGCCGAAGCCAATGCTGCGCAACAAGTCGCCGGTATTGAAGTAGCGATCGCCCTTTTCAAACACGTCGGTGAGCACGACCTTGCGGTTCTTTTCCGGGTCGGTGTAGCCGTCGAAAGGGGATTTTTCATCGATTCGGGCCAACAACAGCCCCTGCCCGCCCGTGGGCACTTTATGCATAAAGCCATCGCTGCCACGCAGCGGCTCGCCGCGTTCATGGTCGTAGTCGACCAGGGCCCAATGCTGCAGGCAAAAGCCAATGGTGTTGTCGAAATTCAAGACGTTGGTAAAGCCGATATTGCCGTCGCTGGCCGCGTACAACTCGCAGATATGCTCGACGCCATAGCGCGCCTTGAACTGCGCCCACACGCCAGGGCGCAGGCCGTTGCCGACCATTTTGGTGACGCGGTTGTCACGGTCGTGTTCGCCGGGCGGCTGGTCAAGCAGGTAACGGCACAACTCACCGACGTAACCGAGGGTGGTCGCCTTGAACTTACGCGCGTCATCCCAGAACTGGCTGGCGCTGAACTTGCGGCGGATGGCAAAGCCTGACGCTCCGACAATCGCCGAGCCCCAGCACACGCACAATCCGGTGGCGTGGTACAGCGGCAAGGTGCAATAGAGGACGTCATCCGGGCCCATGTCCAGGGCGATGCTGCCGAAGCTGACGGCGGTTCGGGTCCAGCGGCCATGTTTCATGATCCCGGCCTTGGGCAGGCCGGTGGTGCCGGAGGTGTAGATATAAAAGCACGGGTCATTGAAGAAGACCTGCGCGGTGCTGGCCGGGTTCTCAGGCGAGCACTCGGCGCTGGCTGCCATCAGGTCGATATAACCGTCCGGCACCGCGCTGGACGGTTGGTCGGCGACGAACCAGGTACGATCAGCCTTGATCGCGACCTGATCACGCACGTCTTTATAGGACGACACCAGTTCCGCACCGACAATAATGGCTACTGGGCTCACCAGGTTCAGGCTGTGCACCAGGGCCGCTTGGGTTTGCGCAGTATTGAGCATCGCGCAGATGCCCCCCAGCTTGGCCACGGCCAGCACGTTCAAGAGCAATTCGGGGCGATTTTCGACAAACAACGCCACTACGTCACCTTTGCCAATGCCCTGGGCATGCAGGTGATGGGCGATACGGTTGGCACGCTGGTTGGCTTCGGTATAGCTGAGCGCCCGGTCGCCGTACAGCAATGCGTTGCCGTCTGGATTGCGCAGGGTAGCTTGCTCAAAGTACCAGCCTAACCCGCAAGGCTGCGCGGGGTCGGTGACATTGGCAGCACGCATGCCACGCACGACGCGTGGCAGGGCACGAACAATGGAGGGCACCTTACGCAGCAACTTGCCCCAGGTGATCATGTCGTTCTGCGGGTGGCTCATGGCGGAACATCCTTTTTCTTATTGTTCGTATGATCCCAAAGCATCCATACCTTCGTCAGAAGGAGGCCGAATGCATTGCAGGAAAATACGTCAGCCCTTCTTCGACTGTACACGCGGGATTTGAAAAGTTTTGTATCCCGACCGACGACCACGGAAAAACGGAATTTAGCGGCGCAAAGGCAGTCTTCATAAATAGAGGGGCGCCGACCCTACCGCGCTGAGTAGCGCAAAATGCAGGATGCATGATGGCCATTCATGCAAATTGCACGAAACCGAAAATTTTAATTTTTTATAAGCTACTGATTTATAACGACATTTCAATAACTCAGAAGCTGGCACAATCACTGCACCTATCACTCCATGCTTGCCAACTTGAGCCAACGGAGCTGATAGACATGAGCCTGATCCAAGATAAATTCGCTTCAGTATTCTCCAACTACGACGTCACCACCCAGCCACGTCCAGACGGCGGCATCCTGTTGACCCTGCGCAACAGCGAAGGCAAACAGGTCAAGCGCTCGATTTCCTACCAGCAGTTGCACACTGCCGATCAACTGACCTGGGTGATCAGCGCCATTCGCCGCGACCTTGCCGAACAAGCCAGTGACCTGCCACAGATTTCGATGCTGCAAAGCCAGAACCGCTTTGCACTGCCGACCTACCACTCGGCTTAAGCACTGCACCCAAAAAAAGGGCCGCGACGCCGTTGAGCGTCGCGGCCCTTTTTCGTTGAAGTCAGCACAAGCCTTGGCGTGCCGCCTCGTTCATCGCCTGCACACGGTTGGTGACTTCCAATTTGCCGTAGATATTGCGCAGGTGAAATTTGACCGTGGCTTCGGACGTGGCACGAATCTGACTGATTTCCCAGACGGTCTTGCCCTCCGAGGCCCAGCGCAAGATCTCCAGCTCCGCAGGGGTCAAGGGCTTGCCGGACAAACTCTGGCGTCTCCTGACGGCATTGGGCATGAAATACGGCGGCTGACACGGCTCCTCTGGGCCATTCATTACATCTCTCCTATTTATTGGCTGATGCCCATTCACCTCTCGGACTCCTCCTATTGACAGGTGATACAACTGGTGCGGCAGAGAGTTACATAACGAATGGTTACAGTGCGCATGGTCCGCGATAAACAGCCAAGCCCTACAAGCAACTAGGCCTCTTCCCACAACAACTTCCAACTTGCTGGGGTTGAAGATTCCAGTTGCCTGGTTTCAATCGTCCAAACCAGGGAAACGGCTGGCAATATCGTCGCCAGTAAACGCCGGCACCGACCCGTGCGCGGTGTTAAACAAGTGCAGTGTGACCAGGTGCGGGTTCTCACCCATATCAAACCAATGCGCCATGCCGGCCGGGATCACCAGCAGGTCGTTTTTCTCGCAGCGCACGGCGTAGACGTAGTCGCCGATGTGCAGGGTGAACAGGCCCTGGCCGGCGATGAAAAAACGCACTTCATCTTCGCTGTAACGGCGCTCATGGAGGAACCGGGCACGCAATTCGTCCTTCTGCGGATGGTCGCTCGTGACACTGAACACCGCCACCGCACCGTAGCCCAGCGCATCGATCTGCAGCTTATAGGCGGCAATCATTTGCGCCTCGCTGGCGCCCTTCTCGATCAGGGCGGGCTGCCAGCGCTCGAACCGCACGCCGTGCTCAGCCAGGGTCGCGGCGATGTCGTCGGTATGGGTCAGCACCTTGTTCGGGGTGTCCGGCGTTGCAACGTGGTAGACAGCGACATAACTCATTGAAGGGTTCCTTGGTTCTGCTCGTGCAATCGAAGGCCAATGATAACGGCCGCAGCCAGGGCGGCGGCGCTGGCAATACTAAAGGTGAAGGTCGGCCCCAGCAGGTTCCAGCTATAGCCGGAATACAGCGCGCCCAGCGCACCGCCGGTGCCCGCCAAGGCGGCGTACAACGCCTGGCCCTGGCCTTGTTGCTTGTCGCCAAAGCTGCGTTGCACAAAGGCAATCGCCGCCGCGTGGAAGCTGCCGAAGGTGGCGGCGTGCATCAGCTGCGCCAGCAGCAGTACCCAGAGGAATTCGGCAAACGAGCCCAACAGCAACCAGCGCAGCGCCGCCAACAGGAAACTGGCGAGCAGCACGCGGCGTACCGAGAAGCGCGTGAGGATGCGGCTCATGCCCAGGAACATCAGCACTTCTGCCACCACCCCGAGGGCCCACAGCATGCCGATCACGCCACGGCTGTAGCCCAGGTGCTCCAGGTGCAAGGTGAGAAAGGTGTAATACGGCCCATGGCTCATCTGCATCAACGCGACGCACACGTAAAACGCCAATACGCCGGGGCTGCGCAGTTGCTTGAGGAAGCCATCACCGGCCAGGCGATTGCCGTGGGTGGCAGGCTGCGCATTCGGCACCCACAGGCTGGCGCCGATGATCCCGGCCATGATCACCACGACCACCACCGGGTAGATGTCCAGGCTCAGCCAGTCGAACAACCGGCCCATGATCACCACTGTGAGGATAAACCCGATGGAGCCCCACAACCGCACCTGGCTGTAGCGCGACGTCTGTTTTTGCAGGTGCGCCAGGGTGATGACTTCAAACTGCGGCAGCACCGCGTGCCAGAAGAACGCGTGCAGCGCCATCACCAAAGCCAGCCAGGCATAGGTCTTGCTGACGAAAATCAGCGAAAAGCTGATCAGGGTGCACACCGCGCCAAAGCGCACGATGGCCAGGCGGCGACCGGTGTGGTCGCCCAGCCAGCCCCACAGGTTGGGGGCCACGCAGCGCATCAGCATGGGAATGGCCACCAGCTCGCCGATACGCGCGCTGGAGAAGCCCAAGTGATCGAAGTACAGCGCCAGGAACGGCGCCGTCGCCCCCAGCAGGGCGAAGTAGAACAGGTAGAAGCTGGAGAGGCGCCAGTATGGAAGAGATGTCATGCAGGGGGCTGCTTCGCAACCCGGCGCGAGCATGCTCGCTCACCACAACACGTTCGCCCCTCACACCTCGTCACAGCTGGCCCAGTACCGGGGTGTTCACACGCACATCAGCGTTTTGCCCACGGTTGCGCAGCAGGTGGTCCATCAACACGATGGCCATCATCGCCTCGGCAATCGGTGTGGCACGGATGCCGACGCACGGATCGTGGCGGCCCTTGGTGATCACATCCACCGGGTTGCCGTTGACGTCAATCGAGCGGCCTGGGGTGGTGATGCTCGACGTGGCCTTGAGCGCCAGGTGTGCAACGATGGGCTGACCGGAGGAAATGCCGCCAAGGATGCCGCCGGCGTTGTTGCTGAGGAAACCCTGCGGGGTCATCTCATCTCGGTGCTCGGTGCCGCGCTGGGATACACACGCGAAGCCTGAGCCGATTTCCACGCCTTTGACGGCGTTGATGCTCATCAGCGCGTGAGCCAGTTCAGCGTCCAGACGGTCGAAGATCGGCTCGCCCAGGCCTGGTTTGACGCCTTCAGCAACTACGGTGATCTTGGCGCCGACGGAATCCTGGTCGCGGCGCAACTGGTCCATGTAGGCCTCCAGCTCAGGCACTTTGTCCGGGTCGGGACTGAAGAAAGCGTTGTCATCCACGCTGTCCCAGGTCTTGAACGGGATTTCAATCGGGCCCAACTGGCTCATGTAGCCACGGATCACGATGCCCTGGGTGGCCAGGTACTTCTTGGCGATGGCACCGGCGGCCACGCGCATGGCGGTTTCGCGCGCCGAACTGCGGCCACCGCCACGGTAGTCGCGTTCGCCGTATTTATGGTGATAGGTGTAGTCGGCATGGGCCGGGCGGAACAGGTCCTTGATCGCCGAGTAGTCCTTGGACTTCTGGTCGGTGTTGCGGATCAGCAGGCCGATGGCGCAACCGGTGGTGCGACCTTCGAAGACACCGGAGAGAATCTCGACTTCGTCAGGCTCCTGGCGCTGGGTGGTGTGGCGGCTGGTGCCGGGCTTGCGGCGGTCGAGGTCGCGCTGCAGGTCCTCCAGGGACAGCTCCAGGCCGGGCGGGCAGCCGTCGACAATGGCGACCAACGCCGGGCCATGGCTTTCGCCCGCGGTGGTGACAGTGAACAGCTTGCCGAAGGTATTGCCGGACATGCAGGGCGCTCCGTGAAATCAGTTGAATCAAGTCAACCGTAATAACTTAAGGCGGCCAGTATACGCAGGCTAACCGACTAGTTCATCCTCGAAACCTTACCGGTCGACATGGGTCCAACCGGCACTCCCCGGATAATGGCACGATAATGCTGCGAGCTTTGCTGTTCACCCTCACCCTGTTCTCCGCCCTGGCTCAGGCCGCGTCACCCGTCGTACTACAACGGCCCATCAGCCTGGACACCGGCAGCGGCGAACTGTTTGGTTCGCTGCTGCTGCCCCAGTCCGACACGCCCGTGCCCGTGGTGCTGATCATCGCGGGCTCCGGCCCCACCGACCGCAACGGCAACAGTGCCGACGGTGCGCGCAACGACAGCCTCAAGCGCCTGGCGTGGGTGCTGGCCCGGCACAACATCGCCAGCGTGCGCTACGACAAGCGCGGTGTGGCCGCGAGCCTCGCCGCCACACCGGACGAACGCAACCTGACCCTCGACGCCTACGTGGCCGACGCAGTGGCCTGGGGCAACATGCTCAAGGCCGACAAACGCCTGGGCCCGCTGATTGTGCTGGGCCACAGCGAAGGTGCGCTGGTCGCCGCCCTCGCCGCCCCGCAACTCGACCCGGCGGGTGTGATTTCCCTGTCCGGCAGCGCCCGCCCGGTGGATCAGGTGATCCGCCAGCAACTGGCCGATCATCTGCCCCCTGCCCTGCTGCTGCGCAGCAATGAAATCCTCGATCACCTCAAGGCCGGCCAGGTGGATGCCGATGTACCTGGCCCGCTGGAGGCTATTTTCCGACCCAGTGTGCAGCCTTATCTGATCAGTCTGTTTCGCGCTGATCCGTCAGCAGCCTTTGCCAAACTGCGCATGCCCGCCTTGATCGTCCAGGGCACCAACGATATCCAGGTCGGTGTCGGCGACGCCCAGCAACTGAAGAGGGCCAAGCCCGACGCCGAGCTGAGCGTGATCGAAGGCATGAACCACGTCATGCGCATCGTGCCCAACAACGTGAAGCAGCAACTGGCCTCCTACAATGACCCGCAACTACCCCTCGCCGCAGAGCTGGGCAACCGCGTGGTGCGCTTTATCGACGGACTTCAGCCCCGTTAAGCGACAATTTGCCTCCAGTCTTGGGAAAACCGGCCGATAAGCCCAGTGTCGACAGCAAAAAGACTGTCGGCTCGCTGGGCATGGACAGGATCGCGCCGCATGACAACCACTGAAGAAACACCAGAACAGACCGCCGACACCCCGGCTGAAAATACCGAGGCCGTCGACGCGGCGCCTTTGCCGTGGGCGGATGTCCAGGCCGAACACTTCAAGATGCTGCGCCTGGCGCCCCTGGCCACCGACCGTGCCACCGGCGTGCGGCCGTTGCGGTTTGTGCAGTTCGGCTATGCCGAGCGCAATGACAAACACCACAGTCTGTTGCGCATGGTCATTCAATTGCCCGGACAGCGTGTACGTCGCGAGCAAAACCATCTGGATATCTGGGTCGACCACGACACCCATCGCGTGCATTTCGGTCCGGGCAACAGCCTGGAAATCGAGCCGGCCAACCGGGGCATCGGCCGTTTCCTGGTGGCTCAAGGCGCGGCCTGGGCGAAAAAGAAAGGGTCACACTACCGCGTCGACGGCGTCGACCTGGCCAACAAGGACGCACTCAACGAAGCCACGCGCCTGCGCCGCGACCACTTCCTGCGCGTGCAGGGCTTTGATGTGGCCTACGCCGACGTGCAGCACCTCAAGGGCAACGTACAGCCGGGCAAGGTCAGTGATGTGCTGGACAGTTGGAACACTGAGAAGGTGCAGTTCGTCGAGATCCTCGAAGCCGCGCAGATGCTGCAACAGGCCGAGCACAACCTGCTGGAGCAGGAAGTGAAGCTGCGCAAGGAAGAGGAAAAGGTCACCAAGTTCAAGCGTGAGGACAGCGGGTTGCGGTTTACCATCACCTGCCTGGTGGCGTTTACCGTGTTTCAGGCGGGGCTGTTGATCTGGATTGCCACGCACCGCTAATGGGTTGTAATGCAATGAAAATGTGGAGGGGCTTGCCCCCGATAGCGGCGTATA
>NZ_JADDUM010000282.1 GCF_015163715.1 Pseudomonas cyclaminis | reverse complement strand
CCAGCGTGGTTAACGGGGCGACCCGAGATCAAAAGCAAGAGCGCGGCGGCCTTAGAGCCGACCGGTATTTCACGTCAGTCACCATTCAAAATGTGGGGGGGCACTACCTCTTCGACGTACGCTGTCGCGCAACAAACTGGGGGCGCCTACAACATCTCAGTTTTAGAGCTGATTTTTAACTCTTTAAAGTCAGTAACTTATTTTATATTTGATAAGAGCGGGCTCCCACAGGTAGATCATATTGTTTGCGAGGGCTGGTTTGATCAGCGAACTGCGCTTACCCCATCCAATGTCGAAAACGACGTGTCCTTGGCCGTGAGCAAAAAGTCGCGCATGTACGGCGCATCCAGCATGTCCGCGCGAATCCCCGCATACAGCGTCGCAAACAAGCCTTTCTCACCCAGGCGCTTGGCCTTCACGTAGCCACGCGAGCTGTATTCATGCAGCGCCCAATGGGGCATGCCGCACACGCCACGGCCGCTGGCGACCAGTTGCATCATCATCACCGTCAGCTCCGAGGTCCGCACCTGGGCCGGCTCGATGTCGGCGGGCTCCAGGAAGCGCGTGAAGATGTCCAGGCGGTCGCGCTCCACCGGGTAGGTGATCAGGGTTTCGGGAAGCAAGTCTTCAGGCACGATAAACGACTTGTTCGCCAGCGCGTGCTGGTTGGCCACGGCCAGCATGGCTTCGTAGGTGAACAGCGGCACATAGGTGATGCCCGGCAGTTCCAGCGGGTCGGACGTGACTACCAGGTCCAGGTCGCCACGGGCCAGTGCCGGCAGCGGGGCGAAGGCAAAACCCGACGCCAGGTCCAGCTCGACTTCCGGCCAGGCGTCGCGGAACTGGTCGATGGTCGGCATCAGCCACTGAAAGCAGCTGTGGCACTCGATCGCCATGTGCAGGCGTCCGGCGGTGCCACCGGCCAGTCGTGCGATGTCGCGTTCGGCGCCGCGCAGCAAGGGCAGGGTGGCGTCGGCCAGTTGCAGCAGGCGCAGGCCGGCGCTGGTGAAGCGTAGCGGCTTGGTCTTGCGCACGAACAGCTGCATGCCCAGGCGTTCCTCCAACTCCTTGAATTGGTGGGACAGCGCCGACTGCGTCAGGTGCAGGCGCTCGGCGGCTTCCACCAGGCTGTCGGCTTCGCGCAGGGCGTGCAGGGTCTTGAGGTGACGGATTTCGAGCACGAGCTCTCCATGAAGACAATTTGTGACGAAGGTCAATAGCGTGAGTTTGTCTCATGTTGCAAGGCGTGTCGACCACGACCACTGGGCACTCTTCATCAAACTGTCATACAAGTGTGGCAGCGCGCTTGAACAAACTTCATCAGACTCGCGCTCTACTGGGGTTCTGCGTTTCGGTGTTTTTCATGCGCGTGTTGCTTTTACTGGCCGCCTTCTGGTTCGGCCTGCCGTCTTTTGCGGCGTCTCGATGTGATGTCAATGTCCCGACCCAAACGGTCGACCTGGAAACGGTGAGCATCGCCTACCAGAGCATCGGCCGTGCGTCCGATCCGGCGTTGCTGTTGGTGATGGGCCTGGGTGGGCAGTTGATCCATTGGCCGGACGAGGTAGTAGTCGCTCTCTGCCAACAAGGGTTTCGGGTGATCCGCTATGACAACCGCGACGTCGGCCTGTCCACCTGGCGCCAGGCCCCGGCCAACGCCAATCTCACCTTTGAAGTGCTGCGCTACAAGCTCGGCCTGCCGGTGGCGGCGCCGTACACCCTGACCGACATGGCCGATGACGCCCTGGGCTTGATGAGCGCGTTGCAGATCGAGCAATTTCACGTGCTCGGCGCCAGTATGGGCGGCATGATCGCCCAGCATTTGGCGGCCATGGCGCCGCAGCGGGTGGAGAGCCTGACCCTGATCATGACCAGCTCCGGCGCCGAAGGCTTGCCCGCACCGAGTGCGGCGTTGGTGCAACTGCTGTCGAGGCGCGGCGCGCCCAATCGCGAAGTGGCCCTGGAACAACAGGCCGACCTGCTGGCCGCGCTGGGCAGCCCGACGATCAAGGATGATCGCCAGGCGCTGCTGCACCAGGCTGCGCTCTCTTACGACCGTGCCTTCAACCCGGAGGGCGTGAAGCGCCAGATCATGGCGATCCTCGCCGAGCCCAGCCGCGTGCCGCTGCTCAACCAGTTGCGCGTGCCGACCCTGGTCGTCCACGGTACCGCCGACCCGTTGTTGCCGGTGATGCACGGCGTGCACCTGGCGGCGCATATCCAGGGCAGCCAATTGAAGCTGATTCCCGGCATGGCCCATCGTTTCCAGGAGGCTTTCAAGGCGCCGCTGCTGACGGCGGTGTTGCCGTACCTGCAAGCCCATCGTGAAGACGCGGCCCATTGGGCACAGATTGATCAGGTGGCGCCTGCGAAGCTGTTGTGAGGTGGTGTATCGTGCAACCTTTGCGGCGTATGACTGCCAACGAGGTTGCCTACCATGAGTACTCCCCTGAAAATCGATTTCGTCAGCGACGTGTCCTGCCCCTGGTGCATCATCGGCCTGCGTGGCCTGACCGAGGCCCTCGACCAACTGGGCGCCGAGGTCCAGGCGAGATCCATTTCCAGCCTTTCGAACTGAACCCGAACATGCCCGCCGAAGGGCAGAACATCGTCGAGCACATCACTGAAAAATACGGTTCGACCGCCGAAGAATCCCAGGCCAACCGTGCGCGCATCCGCGACATGGGCGCCGAGTTGGGTTTTGCATTCCGCACCGATGGGCAGAGCCGCATCTACAACACCTTCGACGCCCATCGCCTGTTGCATTGGGCCGGGTTGGAAGGCTTGCAGTACAACCTCAAGGAAGCACTGTTCAAGGCCTACTTCACCGATGGCCAGGACCCGTCCGACCATGCCACCCTGGCGATCATTGCCGAGAGCGTCGGCCTGGATATCAAGCGTGCGGCCGAGATTCTCGCCAGCGATGAATACGCCGCCGACGTCCGCGAGCAAGAGCAACTGTGGACATCCCGTGGCGTGACGTCGGTGCCGACCATCGTGTTCAACGACCAGTACGCGGTCAGCGGTGGCCAGCCGGCGGAAGCGTTTGTGGGCGCGATTCGCCAGATCATCAACGAATCCCGAAGCTAAAGCCGAACACAATTGCAAATGTGTGCGGGCTTGCTCGCGAAAGCGGTGGGTCAGTCAATCTATTCTGTGCCTGATAAACCGCCATCGGGGGCAAGCCCCCTCCCACATGGGATGCGCATTGTTTTCAAGATAGCCCCTGGCCCGGCCCTTGCATTGACCCCCTGAAGCCATAAAGGGGGCACCTCTGCCTTGAATATTCTTGATCTCGACCATAGCCTCACCGGCCAGGCACCGATTGCCCGGCGTCTGGCCAGCGGTCAGGCCACGCGCCTCGATCTGCTCGACCTGGGCCCGAAGCTGCGCCTGTGGTCCACCGGAAAAACCTGGAAACGCTTCACCGAACGCCTGGCCCAACGGCCACGGCCCACGGATGCGCGGCCGGAAATCCTGTTTGTCGGCTCCGGCGATTATCACCACCTCACGCCGGCCTTCCTTGCCGATCTCAAAGAGCCCATCAGCCTGATCCACTTCGACAACCACCCCGACTGGGTGCGCTTTGCGCCCAGGCGTCACTGTGGTTCGTGGGTCAACCGCGCCCTGAAGATGCCGGCGATCAAGCGGATTGTCACCCTCGGCCCGTGCAGCGATGACCTGCACAATCCGCAACTGCGCGGCGGCAACCTTGGCGCCCTCAAGCGCGGGCAGTTGCAGCTGTTTCCCTGGCAGCACCCGCCGTCGAAAGTCTGGGGCCGGGTCGGCGATGGCGCCGGTCACCAGCAGCAGGAAAACCACCTGCACTGGCGCAACCTGGCGGAGCTGGATTGGGCCGCGTTCCTTGAGCAGATGATCAGCAGCCTGCCCACTGAGGCGATCTGGATCACCGTCGACAAAGACGTACTCGCCAGTGAAGACGCGGCCACCAACTGGGACCAGGGCGGCATGCGCCTGACCCACTTGCTCCAGGCCCTGCGCGCACTGGCGGCACGCAAACGCATCATCGGCATCGACGTGTGCGGCGAGTTCGCCACGCCGGCGTTCAGCAATGCGTTCAAGCGTTGGGAAGCCAAGTCCGACCAGCCGCCGGCGGAGCGCTGGAGCCCCGAGGATTTGCAGCGCAATGCTGCCACCAATGAAGCCCTGATCGATCTGTTTGAGGAGCTGTTCCCGTGACCTTGACCGTGGTGTTGCTGGTGGCGTTTTCCATCGTGCTCGATGTGATCGGCCAGTTGTGTTTCAAGCTCGGGCTGGACCGTTTGCCGGAGTTGGAAGGCGGCTTTCGCCTGAATGCGTTCTGGGGCCAGGTGTTCAACGCGCCGTTGCTGTGGGCGGGCATTGGTGCCTACGTCATCGAGTTTTTTATCTGGCTGGAAGCCTTGTCCCGTGCGCCGTTGAGCCTGCTGTTTCCGGCCGCCGCGCTGGCATATTGCGGGGTGGTGCTGGTGGGCAAAGTGGTGTTGGGTGAAACCGTCAGCCGCCGCCGATGGCTGGGCACGCTGGTGATTACCTTGGGCGTGATGCTGGTGGCGATTGCAGGGAGTCAGGCATGAATGCGCACGCATGGTTGCATGGGCGTTTCGGCACCGTGGTGCTCTGGGCCTTGCTGATCTGCACCGAGAGCGCCGGGCAGTTGTTTACCAAAGTCGCCGGTGACCAACTGGGGCAGATGGATTTCAATGTGCAGTGGCTGGCCGATGTGGCGCGTAATCCCGGGATTCTGGCGGCGATTGCCTGCTACATCGGCGCGTTTTTCGTGTGGATGCTGATCCTGCGGCGCAGCAGCCTGTCCTTGGCGTTTCCGCTGAGTTCGCTGGTGTTTGTGGTGGTGCTGCTGGGGTCGTGGCTGGGTCTGGGGGAACATATCAGCCCGCTGCACTGGGTAGGCGTGGCGGTGATTATCAGTGGGATAGCGCTGCTGGCCGAAGGCGAAGAGAGCTGATACAGGCCATGAAATACAGGCCAATGTGGGAGGGGCCCCTCCCACATTTATATCTCCATCCATCAGGTGAATCAGTCGAAGGTGTAGCTGATCGCCGTCTGCACCTGGCCCTGGTTCACTTCACCAGCCTGCCTGACGATACTGCTGTCCGCCGCCGAGCCCACCAGATGCACCCAGCTGGCGCTGGTCAGCAGTGACCAGTTGGGCGCCAGGGGGAACTGGAAACTCTGGCTCAGGGTGATGTTCTGGAAACCGCCGCTGGCGTTGTAGGCCTTGAAACCCGTGGCCGCCGCCTCGTTCTCATCCACCCCGAAATACGTCTGGGTCTGCCGCGCATCCGCGAAATGCGCCACCAGGCCGCTGCTGCCGATGATCCCACCGCCCAGCGGATAGCCCAGCTCGCCGCCGACCTTGCCCAGCGCGCCGCTCTGGGAATGACCACCGCCGACAGCCTGGCCCAGTTGGGCATAGACCCGCCAGAAGTCAGCCGGGGCGTATTGGATGAACCCGCCTATTTCAGCCATGTCCGACACGTTGCGCAGGCCCTGCAACGAGCCGTTGGAGGTGCGCCCCTGCAAGTAATTGATGTAAGGGCCGGCGCTGAAGCCGTTGGTGTTCAGGGCGCTCCAGGTCAAACCGTCATCGGTGCCCAGGCTCACATTGCCCCAGTCCAGGTCGAGGTAGGGGACGGGCCGGGTTTCGTAGCGGCTGCCGGTCGGGTCGTGGGGCTGGTAGCTGACGCCTGCGCCGACGTCACCGCTGATGCCTTCGGCGTGGGCGGCGAGGCTCAGTAAACCGGCGAGTGCCGCGCATGTGATCCTCAACATGGTCACAGTTCCTAAGTGAATACACGCGCATGAACGCGCAAACCTCCAGTCCCACGCAAGCACTCATCTTGTTTGTAGCAAGCTACAAAAATTGTAGCTTCCACGACACATTGCTGCTCCCGCGCCCAGCCCCGCTGGGCTTCAGCCAGTTGGCACACTCCCTGCTCTACCCCTGGTGAAAGCGCAGACAGCGCACTCCATCAAGGTAACCACAATGATTGACTGGCATATCGTGTGCGACTTCGACGGGACCATCACCCCCACCGATGTCATCGACAACGTCCTCCAACGCTTCGCCGGCCCCGAGTGGGAAACCATCGAGCAGCAATGGCTGGATGGGCATATCGGTTCACGCGAATGCCTGAGCCGCCAACTGGCGTTGATCAAGGCCACCCCCAGCGAGTTGCTGGCGTATTTCGACAGTGTCGAGATCGACCCGGACTTTCCGGACTTCGTCGATCACGTGATTGGCCTTGGCGCGTCCATCGAAGTGGTCAGCGATGGTATCGAGCAAGGCATTGCGCGGATCCTGTCGCGCAACTACGTGACCTTGCTGCCGATCCTCGCCAACCGCCTGCGCCAGGTCGACCAGAACAGCTGGCGCATCGACTTCCCGTATTCCAGCGACGCCTGCCGCGCCGCATCCGGCAACTGCAAGTGTAAATCCACGCCGCGCAGCAAGCGCGTGCTGGTGATCGGCGACGGCAAGTCCGACATGTGCGTGGCCTCTACCGCCGACTTCGTGTTCGCCAAGGGCAGCCTCGCCGAGTACTGCATCGCCCACCAGATTCCCCATGCGCGCTTCGACAGCTTTGCCCAAGTGCCTGCGCTGCTCGCGCAACTGCCTCAGGGCATCGCCGCCAACGCGACCTCCTTCACTGCCGACACACAGGAAATTTTCCACCATGTCTGATATCCGCATCGCGACCGCCGAAGACCAGATCCTCCTGGATAAAGAAGCCAAATACTGCTCCTACGGCGACACCGTCCACTACATCGAGCCTCCGCGTATTTTCAGCCGCTGCGAAGGCTCCTACGTGTGGGACACCGAGGACCAGGCCTACCTCGACCTGCAAATGTGGTACTCGGCGGTCAACTTCGGCTATGCCAACCCGCGCCTGAACAATGCGCTGAAACAGCAGATCGACACCCTGCCGCAAATCGCCAGCCAGTACCTGCACAAGGGCAAGATCGAGCTGTCGGAAATGATCGCGGTAGACGCCAAGAACAAGTTCGGCCTGGACGGGCGCGTGCACTTCAACGTCGGCGGCTCGCAGTCCATTGAGGACTCGCTGAAAGTGGTGCGTAACGCCAGCAACGGCAAAAGCCTGATGTTCGCCTTCGAAGGCGGCTACCACGGGCGCACCCTCGGCGCGTCGTCGATCACCTCCAGCTTTCGCTACCGTCGTCGCTACGGCCACTTCGGCGAGCGCGCCAACTTTATCCCATTCCCGTACCACTTCCGTGGCCCCAAAGGCATGACGAAAGAAGAGTACGGCAGCCAATGCGTGCAGCAGTTCGCGCGGCTGTTCGAGACTGAATACAACGGCGTCTGGGACCCGAAAACCAACCAGTGCGAATATGCAGCATTTTACGTCGAGCCGATCCAGGGCACCGGCGGCTACGTGATCCCACCGATGAACTTCTACCGCGAACTCAAGCACGTGCTCGACCAGCACGGCATCCTGATGGTGTCCGACGAAATCCAGATGGGCTTCTACCGCACCGGCAAGTTGTGGTCTATCGAGCACTTCGACGTACAGCCGGACGTGATCGTGTTCGGCAAGGCGCTGACCAATGGCCTCAACCCACTGGGCGGCATCTGGGCCCGTGAAGAGCTGATCAACCCGAAGATCTTCCCGCCAGGCTCGACCCACTCCACCTTTGCCTCCAACCCGTTGGGCACGGCGGTGGGCCTGGAAATGTTCAAGATGACCAGCGAAGTCGACTACGGCGCAATGGTCATGGCCAAGGGCAAATACTTCCTCGAAGGCCTGCAGGACTTGCAGAAGCGCTTCCCGATCATCGGCGATGTCGACGGCCTGGGCCTGGCGCTGCGCTGCGAAATCTGCGGCCCGAACGGCTTCACGCCGGACAAGGCGACCCTGGACTACATGGTCGAAGAAGGCATGAAGGGCGACATGCTGGTGGATGGCCAGAAACTCGGCCTGATCCTCGACGTGGGCGGTTACTACAAGAACGTGATCACCCTCGCGCCGTCCCTGGAAATCAGCTACCCGGAAATCGACCTCGGCTTGAAGCTGCTTGAGCAACTGCTGGTGCGAGCGACCACGCGGTGAGCCGGGCAGAGATCGACCTCGGCGAAGGTGATGCCGGCTTCGTTCTCGGTGAAGGTCGGTCGGGATCCTGTTGATCCACGGCCTGACCGGCACCCCGACCGAACTGCGCCAGGTCGCCAAGGGCCTGGCCAAGGCGGGCAATTGCACGGTGTATGTGCCCACCCTGGCCGGCACTGCGGTGATAACAGCGACCTGCAGGCCACCGGCTGGCGTGACTGGTATGAAGGCGTGCGCAAGACCTTCGTACAGATCAAGCAGCGTCATGGGCAGGTGTTTGTCGGTGGCTTGTCCATGGGCGCGGTGATGTCCATGTACGTGGCGTCGGAGCATCCGGGGCAGGTCGCCGGCTTGCTGATGTACTCGACCACCTTGAAGTACGACGGCTGGAGCATCAACAAAATGGCGTTCATCACGCCGTTGCTGATCCGGATTCCGTTCGGTGTGCGCCTGTTCCGCTTCACTGAGAAACCGCCCTATGGCATCAAGAATGAACGGCTGCGGGCGATTGTTGAACGCCAGATGAAGGAGGGCGAGAGCAGTGAAGCGGGCCTGTTGACCATGGAAGGCGTCACCGTGCGCGAGTTGCACTGGATGAACGCGGTGGTCAAGAAACGCATGCCCCGGATCAACGTGCCGGCGCTGGTGCTGCACTCCCTCGAGGACGACATCACCAGCCGCTGGAACGCCGACTACGTGGAGCGCCACCTCGGCGGGCCCGTGACCAAGATTCTGCTGGATAACTGCTACCACATGATCACCGTCGACCTGCAATACCGGCGGGTGATTGAGTTGAGTGTCGACTTTATCAGCCGGCAAGTCTCCGGCGGTGAACCGGGTTGTTGTGGTGAGCAGGCTTATTGTGGTGAACCGGGCTGTTGTGGTGAACCGGGCTGTTGTGGTGAGCAGGCT
>NZ_JADDUM010000281.1 GCF_015163715.1 Pseudomonas cyclaminis | reverse complement strand
CTTGCCCCCGATAGCGGTGGCTCAGTTAGGAAATCTGTGACTGATACACCGCCATCGGGGGCAAGCCCCCTCCCACATTTGAAGCGTATTTCAGCCGATAAACCTCACTGCTCTTTGCTGCAATCACGCGGTGTGATGCCTTTCTCCTTCGCATATTGCGCGGCCGACGCTTCGATAATCGGCCGCAACAATGCGCGGTCGGCCTGCACCCAATCGCTGATCAGGTTCCAGCGCTGGCCATCCCATTGCTGGAAGCGCACCGCGCCGCCGCCTTCGTGGTCGGCGCAGGACAGTTTCAGCGGTTGCACCAGGCCTTTGGCGCCCAGGGCTTGCAGACGCGCATCGTCCAGGTTCAGGTGTTCGAAGCCCCAGCGCACTTGTTCGCCGGTCAATGGTTTTTCACCGTATTTTTCCTGCGCGAGGCGCACGGCTTCGACGTTGAGAATGCCGTTGACCACGCCGAGGTTGTAGTACACGGTGCCGAAGCGCTTCGGATCGGCGAGGTTGCCTTTGCCCGCGTCCACCACGCTTTGCTTGATGCCCTGCAGCACCGGGAAGTCGGTGCCCGACGGGTGGGTGGTGATCGAGATAAAACCTTTGGCGGCGTTGCCGGCCGGCACCACGTCTTCTTCCGAGTTGCTCCAGATATTGCCGATGATGTGATCGGCCGGGTAGCCGACTTTTTGCGCGGATTTCAGTGCCACCGGATTCATCACGCCCCAGCCGCGCAGGATCACCCAGTCCGGCTTGAGGCGGCGGATGTTCAGCCATTGGGACTGCTGTTCGTTGCCGGGGTGCGGCACTTCGAGCAGGGTCAGTTCGAAGCCGGCGTTTTTCGCCAGGGTCTCCAGTACGCCGTTGGTTTCCTTGCCGTACGGCGAGCCGTGGTAGAGCACGGCGATTTTCTTGCCCTTGAGTTTGTCGGCGCCGCCTTCGCGCTGGCCGATGTAATTGATGATCGCCGAGACTTCCGAATACGGGTTGAGCTGCAACGGGAACACGTAAGGGAAAACGCTGCCGTCGGTGGAGTCGGTGCGGCCGTGGTTGATGGTGATCAACGGCAGCTTGTCGGCGGTCGAGCGGTCCAGCGTGGCGTAGGCGATGCCCACCGACAGCGGGTTGGTGGCCGCAGCGGGCGCGCCGTTGAGGCCGCCCTTGAGGCGCTCGTAGCATTCGACGCCTTTTTCCACCACGTACTCGGTCTCGCATTCGCTCCAGGTCAACTTGACCCCATTCACGCCGCCCTTGGCGTTGATGTATTGCAGGTAGTCGATAAACCCGCCGAAGAAACCAGTGCCGCCGGCGGCATAGGGGCCGACCCGATAGCTTTGCAAGGGGAAGTATTGTTCGTTGGCGGCCTGGACGGTGCCCGTGAGCGTCGCGGTAATCAAGGCCAGGCCCAAGGCCAGGCGGCGCAGCGGTAAGCGGTGTGTCATGAAGGCAATTCCTCGGGGGTTGAGCACAGGAGTTAGTTAGTTCAGTACCGCAGCGGCCAGACCCTGGCCCGTTGACGAAAGCGCTGCCACAGGCGGGCCAGCCCCTCCGGTTCCTTGATCAGGAAGGTGATGATCAGCGCGCCGAACAGCATCTTCTGCAGGTTTTCCAGCTGGCCGGCGTCCATCAATCCGGCCGGCAGCAGCGCGAAGAGGTTGCCCAGCAGGATCGGGAACAACACGATGAATGCCGCGCCCAGCACGTTGCCAAGCACACTGCCCAGCCCGCCGATAATGATGATGAACAGCACCTGGAATGAACGGCTCAGGTCAAAGCCGTGGGGCTCCACCGTGCCCAGGTAGGCGAAGGCCCACAGCGAGCCGGCGACGCCCAGGTAGAAGCCGCTGATGGCGAAGGCCAGCAACTTGGCCTTGAGCAGGCGAATGCCGATCACGGCGGCGGCGGTGTCCATGTCGCGCACGGCCATCCAGTTACGGCCCAGTTCGCTGCGTACCAGGTTCTTACCGAGCCAGAACAGCGCCACGACCACGCTCAAGGTCAGCAGATAGCGACCACACGGCGAACTGAAATCAATCCCGGCGATCAGCAACGGCGGCGATGTGATCACCCCGGACGCGTTGTCGTTGGTAAACCAGCTGAAGCGGGTCAGCACCCACTCCACCACGAACTGCGCGGCCAGGGTCGCCACCAACAGGTAAAACCCCTTGATCCGCAGGCTCGGCAAACCGAAGAACACCGCCACCAGCGCAGCGATCACGCCGCCCAGGCCAAAGCTCACCAGCAGCGGCAAACCGGGTATGCGCAATTGCAGGTTGTAGGCGGCAAACGCGCCCACCGCCATGAACGCCGCCGAGCCCAGGGACAGTTGCCCGGCATAGCCGGTCAGCAGGTTCAGGCCAAGGCCGGCCAGGGACAGCACCAGCAGCGGCACCAGGATCGCGCTGAACCAGTAATCGTTGCCTAGCCAGGGCACCGCCACAAACGCAAAACCCAGCAGCAGCCACAGCGCGAGGCGGTCCTGACGCAGGCGGAAGGTGCGGCGCTCGGCCGCGTAGGAGGTGCTGATTTGACCGACTTCTTGATACAACATGCAGGCATTTCCTCAAAAAATCATCAAACCCGCTCGATGGCGCGCTCGCCGAATAGCCCGGCAGGCCGCACCAGCAAGAACAGCAAGGCAAGGACGTAGGGCACCCAGTTTTCAATGCCGCTGCCGATGATCGGACCGAGGTAGATCTCGGCGACTTTTTCGCTCGCGCCGATGATCAACCCGCCGACAATCGCGCCGCCGATGGACGAAAACCCGCCGATGATCAGCACCGGCAATGCCTTGAGCACCACCAGCGACAGTGAGAATTGCACCCCCAGGCGCGCACCCCAGAGCAACCCGGCCACCAGTCCGACAAACCCGGCCACCGCCCACACCAGCGCCCAGATGCGCGGCAGGCGAATGCCTACCGCCATGGACGCCAGCGGGTCATCGGCGACGCGCGCAGCGACAGGCCGATCCGGGTTTTGTTGAACAGCAGCGACAGTGCAAGTACCAGTGCGGCCGCGGTGCCGGCGGCAAACAGGTCGAACTGCGAAAGCAGCATGCCGCGGATTTCCAGCGGCTCATCGGCAATGCCCAAGTCCAACCCGTGCACCTGCGCGCCCCAGAGGAACTGCGCGAAGCCTTCGATCATGTAGGACAGCCCGAGCGTGGCCATGAACAGGATGATCGGCGGGCGATTGACCAGGGGCCGCAGCACCACTTTTTCGATCAGCAGCGCCAGCACTACCATGCTCGCCAGGGTCAGCAAAAACGCCAGGGCAAACGGAACGCCGCGCTCCAGCAGGCTGACAAAGGTCAACGCCGCAAACAGCACCATGGCGCCCTGGGCAAAGTTGAAGACCCCCGAGGCCTTGTAAATCAGCACAAAACCAATCGCCACCAGGGAATACATCACGCCCGCCAACAGGCCGCCGATCAGCACTTCGAAGAAAAATTCCATGCTCAAGTCCCCAGGTAGGCGGCGATGACATCCGGGTTGGCGCGCACCTGTTCCGGCGTGCCGTCGCCGATCTTGCGGCCGTAGTCGAGCACCACCACGTGATCGCACAGGCCCATGACCACGCCGATGTCGTGCTCGATCAACACCACGGTGGTGCCGAACTCGCGGTTGATGTCGCGGATGAACTGGCTCATCTGGGCTTTCTCCTGGGCGTTCATGCCGGCCATGGGCTCATCCAGCAGCAACAGGGTTGGCTCGGACGCCAGGGCGCGGGCCAGTTCGACACGTTTTTGCAGGCCGTAGGGCAGGGTGCCCACCAGCACGTGGCGCCAGGGGTGGATCTGCAGAAACGCGATGACTTTTTCCGCGTGCAGGCGGTGCGCGTCGTCTTCACGCGGGGCGCGGCCCAGGCGCAGCATCTGCTCGATCCAACTGCTGCGGCGCTTGAGATTGCGTCCGGTGAGCACGTTGTCGAGCACGCTCATGCCCTTGAACAGCGCAATGTTCTGGAAAGTCCGCGCAATGCCGCCCTCGGCTGCCTGGTGCGCACGCATGCGCCGCCGAGTCTGGCCGGCGTAGTGAATGCTGCCGCTTTGGGGGTGGTACACACCGTTGATTACATTGAGCAGCGAACTCTTGCCGGCGCCGTTGG
>NZ_JADDUM010000280.1 GCF_015163715.1 Pseudomonas cyclaminis | reverse complement strand
CCCCGATGAGGCCCTCCCAGCCAACCAAGATCCCTGACCATGACCAGCCCAACCCCCTGCTACCACTGCGCCCTGCCCGTCCCGCCCGGCAGCCGGTTCACCGCCGACATCCTCGGCGAGCGCCGCGAGCTCTGCTGTCCGGGCTGCCAGGCCGTAGCCGAAGCGATTGTGGCCGCAGGCCTGGAGAGCTATTACCAGCACCGCAGCGAAGCCTCGGCCAACCCCGAGTCGCTACCGGTGCAACTGGTCGACGAACTGGCGCTGTACGACCGCGCCGACGTGCAAAAACCCTTCGTCCACCACCAGGGCGAACTGGCCGAAACCACTCTGCTGATGGAAGGCATCAGCTGCGCCGCCTGTGGCTGGCTGATCGAAAAACACCTGCGCAGCCTGCCCGCCGTGGCCGAGGCGCGGTTGAACCTGTCCAACCATCGCTTGCAGGTGCGCTGGGCCGACGGGCAACTGCCGTTGAGCCAGGTGCTCAGCGAATTGCGCCATATCGGCTATGCCGCCCACCCGTATCAAGCCGACCGCGCCGCCGAGCAACTGGCCAGCGAAAACCGCCTGGCCTTGCGCCAACTCGGCGTGGCCGGGTTGCTGTGGTTTCAGGCGATGATGGCGACCATGGCCACCTGGCCCGAATTCAATATCGACCTGAGCCCCGAGCTGCATGTGATCCTGCGCTGGGTGGCGATGTTTCTGACAACCCCCATCGTGTTCTACAGCTGTGCGCCGTTCTTCAAGGGCGCCATGCGTGACCTGCGCACGCGCCACCTGACCATGGACGTGTCGGTGTCCCTGGCCATTGGCGGGGCTTATCTGGCGGGTATCTGGACCGCGATCACGGGAGTCGGCGAACTGTATTTCGATGCCGTGGGCATGTTTGCGCTGTTCTTGCTGGCCGGTCGCTACCTGGAGCGGCGTGCCCGCGAGCGCACAGCGGCGGCCACTGCCCAACTGGTCAACCTGCTGCCGGCTTCGTGCCTGCGCTTGAAAGGCGATGGCCAGAGCGAACGCATCCTGTTGAGCGAACTGGCCCTGGGCGACCGCGTGCTGGTGCATCCGGGCGCGGTATTGCCAGCGGATGGCGTGATCCTCGACGGCCAGTCCAGCATCGATGAATCCCTGCTCACTGGGGAGTACCTGCCACAACCGCGCCAGGTCGGCGACAGCGTCACCGCCGGCACCCTCAATGTCGAAGGCGCGCTGACCGTCGAAGTGCGCGCCCTCGGCCACGAGACGCGCCTGTCCGCCATCGTGCGTCTGTTGGAGCGCGCCCAGGCCGAGAAACCGCGCCTGGCGCAAATCGCCGACCGCGCCGCGCAGTGGTTTCTGCTGTGTTCGCTGATTGCCGCCGCGCTGATCGGCCTGCTGTGGTGGGAGCTGGACTCATCACGGGCGTTCTGGATCGTGCTGGCCATGCTGGTAGCGACCTGCCCGTGTGCATTGTCCCTGGCGACACCGACCGCCCTGACCGCCGCCACCGGCACCCTGCACAAACTCGGGCTGCTGCTGACCCGGGGCCATGTGCTGGAAGGCCTGAACCAGATCGACACGGTGATTTTCGACAAGACCGGCACCCTTACCGAAGGCCGCCTGGCCTTGCGCGCCATCCGCCCCTTGGGCGAGCTGGGCAGCGACGATTGCCTGGGCCTCGCCGCCGCCTTGGAAAACCGCTCCGAACACCCGATTGCCCGCGCCTTTGGCCGTGCGCCATTGGCCGCTGACGAAGTACTCAGCACCCCCGGTCTGGGCCTGGAAGGTCGCGTGGGCGAGCGTCTGTTGCGCATCGGCCAGCCGGGGTTTGTCTGCGAACTCAGTGGCTGCCCGATCCCCGCCCCGCCGGACGACGCCGGGCAATGGCTGCTGCTCGGCGACCGCTGCGCGCCCTCGCCTGGTTCGTGCTGGATGACCGCCTGCGCAACGACGCCCCGGCGCTGCTCGCCGCCTGCAAGGCACGCGGTTGGCGCACATTGCTGCTGTCCGGGGACAGTTCGCCGATGGTCGCCAGCGTCGCCCTTGAGTTGAACATCGACGAAGCCCACGGCGGCCTGCGCCCCGACGACAAGCTGCAGGTGCTGCAGCAGCTGCACAAGGAAGGTCGCAAGGTGCTGATGCTCGGCGATGGGGTCAACGATGTGCCCGTGCTCGCCGCCGCCGATATCAGCGTGGCCATGGGCTCGGCCACCGACCTGGCCAAGACCAGCGCCGATGCGGTGCTGCTGTCCAACCGTCTGGACGCCCTGGTGCAGGCCTTCAGCCTGGCGCGGCGCACCCGACGGGTGATTATTGAAAACCTGCTGTGGGCAGGCCTATACAATGGCCTGATGTTGCCGTTTGCTGCCTTGGGCTGGATCACGCCAATCTGGGCGCAGTCGGCATGTCCCTCAGTTCGTTGACCGTGGTGCTCAACGCCCTGCGCCTGACTCGCCTGCCGAGCGCGCAGGCCGTCAGCGCGCCCTCAATCACCCGCCCGCTGCCCGTATGAGCCGCCCGGGCCTGGAGTGCAGATGCCAGCTTTATACGTAATGATTCCGGCGGCGCTGCTGATAGTGGCCATCGCCATCTACATCTTCTTCTGGGCCGTGGACAGCGGCCAGTACGACGACCTCGATGGCCCGGCCCACAGCGTGCTGTTCGACGATCAGGACCCGAACCACCTGGCCGCCATCGACGAAGCCAACGGTCCCGAGCAACCGCCCAAAGACCCGCCTCATGCTTGAATTGGCGCCGCTGCTGGTCTCCGCGCTGATCCTCGGCCTGCTGGGCGGCGGCCATTGCCTGGGCATGTGCGGCGGGCTGATGGGCGCGCTGACCCTGGCGATTCCCAAGGAACAACGCAGCCGCCGGTTTCGCCTGTTGCTGGCGTACAACCTGGGGCGCATCCTCAGTTACACCACGGCCGGGCTGTTGATCGGCCTGGCCGGCTGGGCCGCGGCCAATAGCCCGGCGGCGATGTTCATGCGCGTGCTCGCCGGTTTATTGCTGATCTGCATGGGCCTGTACCTGGCGGGTTGGTGGAGCGGCCTTACCCGTATTGAAAGCCTCGGACGCGGCCTGTGGCGGCATATCCAGCCGGTTGCCACGCGTTTGCTGCCGGTGTCCAGCCTGCCCCGCGCTTTGCTGCTGGGCGCGCTCTGGGGCTGGTTGCCGTGCGGTTTGGTCTACAGCACCCTGCTGTGGGCCGCGAGCCAGGGCAATGCGCTGGACAGTGCACTGCTGATGCTCGCGTTCGGATTGGGCACCTGGCCGGTGCTGCTGGCGACCGGGCTGGCCGCCGAGCGCGTCACCGCGCTATTGCGCAAACGCAGCGTGCGCATGACCGGTGGCTTGCTGGTCATCGTGTTCGGGATCTGGACCTTGCCAGGACCGCACCAGCACTGGCTGATGGGCCATTGAATCGCCATGTGGCATAGCGCCGCTCCCCGTTGATGCAAATCAAGATGCCATCGCCGCCCCGCCCCTAGACTCGGCCCATTAGCCTATCCGGGGGACGCCCGCATGCTCGACGCCATTCGTTGGGACACCGATCTGATTCATCGCTACGACCTGGCGGGACCACGCTATACGTCCTACCCCACCGCCGTACAATTCGACAGCCAGGTCGGCACCTTCGACCTGCTCCACGCCCTGCGCGACAGTCGCAAGGCCGTGCGCCCCTTGTCGCTGTATGTGCATGTGCCGTTCTGCGCCAACATTTGCTATTACTGCGCCTGCAACAAGGTGATCACCAAGGACCGTGGCCGCGCCCAGGCGTACCTGCAACGCCTGGAGCAGGAGATCCAATTGGTGGCCTGCCACCTTGATCCGAAACAGCCGGTGGAGCAGCTGCATTTCGGCGGTGGCACCCCGACGTTTCTCAGCCACGACGAGCTGCGCCAGATCATGGGCCGCCTGCGCCAGCATTTCCATTTGCTCGATGATGATTCCGGCGACTACGGCATCGAGATCGACCCACGCGAAGCCGACTGGGCCACCATGGGCCTGTTGCGTGAGCTGGGCTTCAACCGCGTCAGCATTGGCCTGCAAGACCTCGACCCCGAGGTACAGCGGGCGGTCAATCGCCTGCAAAGCCTGGAAGAGACCCGTGCGGTGATTGATGCGGCGCGCACCCTGCAGTTTCGCTCGATCAATATCGACCTGATCTACGGCCTGCCCAAGCAGACGCCGATCAACTTCGCACGCACCGTGGAAGAGGTGATCAAACTGCAACCGGACCGCCTGTCGGTGTTCAACTACGCGCACCTGCCGGAGCGCTTCATGCCCCAGCGGCGCATCAACAGCGACGAGCTGCCGGCGCCGGCGGAAAAGTTGCTGATGCTGCAAACCACCATCGAGCAATTGACCCAGGCCGGCTATCGCTACATCGGCATGGACCACTTCGCGCTGCCGGATGACGAACTGGCCATCGCCCAGGAAGAAGGCACCCTGCAACGCAACTTCCAGGGCTATACCACCCATGGCCATTGCGACCTGATCGGCCTCGGTGTGTCGGCGATCAGCCAGATCGGCGACCTGTATTGCCAGAACAGCAGTGACCTCAACGGCTACCAGAACACCTTGGCCGGTGCGCAGCTGGCGACCAGCCGAGGCTTGGTCTGCACCACGGATGATCGGCTGAGGCGGGAGGTGATTCAGCAGTTGATCTGCACGTTCAGCCTGGCATTCGAACCCGTCGAACAGGCCTTCAACATTGATTTTCGTGGGTACTTCGACGAGATCTGGCCGCAGCTTGAGGCCATGGCCGAGGACGGCCTGATCGAACTCGACGCCCAGGGCATCCGGGTGCTGCCCGCCGGGCGCTTGCTGGTGCGCTCGGTGTGCATGGTGTTCGACGCGTACCTGGAGCACCAGAACCGGCAGCGGTTTTCCCGGGTGATCTAGTTACATCGACAACGAAGCCGCCTTGAGCGCCTGATCGGCACTCATGGTTTTCATGGCCTTGGCCAAGGAGATCTGGGCCGTCATCAAACCGGCCTGCAAGGAACTGATGGCACCTTGCACGCTGGCGGTCTTGGCCTGGACCTGCTCCGGGGTCAGGCTCTTGTCGGCCGCAATGGCCTGGAGCTCGGCCATTTTTTCGGCGATCTGCTGCTTCAACTGACGGATCATTTTCAGGACTTGTTTAACGTTGTCGTCCAGGCCGCTGTCGTCGATATCGGCGTTGGCACTTTTGACCGCCCCCGCCGCCTTGAAGCCATCCGGCGAAATGCTCACCTTCACGCCTTCCGTCGCGGCGGGCGTCGATGAGGATTCCTCTGCCTCAGGCACCGCAGCGGGCTTGGCCGGCTCTGGGTTTGGCACACGAATGGCGGGGTTGTTGGCGGCGATAATCAACATGCGCTGAGCTCCTGCTCATGGACGTACACAGATGTATCGGCGTCGATACACAAAGCTTTATACCGCTGCCGGTTTTTTGTACAGGCTGGCCTGACCGCCCCCCAGTGCGTTACCCTTACGTCTTATGTGTGTTTTCCCACAAGGATTTAAGAAATGTCCGAGCCAGTCAAACTGCGCGCTCACAGCCAGGCTCACTGCAAGGATTGCAGCCTGGCCCCCCTCTGCCTGCCACTTTCGCTGAATCTGGAAGACATGGATGCGCTGGACGACATCGTTAAACGCGGTCGCCCGCTGAAAAAAGGCGAGTTTCTGTTTCGCCAGGGCGACCAGTTCGACTCCGTCTATGCAGTACGCTCAGGCGCGCTGAAGACCTTCAGCCTGAGCGACAACGGCGAAGAGCAGATCACCGGTTTCCACCTGCCGAGCGAACTGGTGGGTTTGTCGGGCATGGACACTGAGATGCATCCCGTGTCGGCCCAGGCGCTGGAAACTACGTCGGTGTGCGAAATCCCCTTCGAACGTCTGGACGAACTGGCCATACAGTTGCCTCAACTGCGCCGTCAGCTGATGCGCGTGATGAGCCGCGAAATCCGTGACGACCAGCAGATGATGCTGCTGCTGTCGAAGAAAACCGCCGACGAGCGCATCGCGACATTCCTGGTCAACCTCTCGGCGCGATTCCGGGCCCGTGGTTTCTCGGCCAACCAGTTCCGCCTGAGCATGTCGCGCAACGAAATCGGCAACTACCTGGGCCTGGCGGTGGAAACCGTGTCCCGCGTGTTCACCCGTTTCCAGCAGAACGAGTTGATTGCCGCCGAAGGCAAGGAAGTGCACATCCTCGACCCCATCCAGCTGTGTGCGCTGGCAGGTGGTTCTCTAGAGGGCTGATGCAGACACTTGCGGCCGGGCCATTTGGCAAGGCCGCAGGTATACTTCGAGTCCGTTTTCCTCCCAGGACTCTTCGACGATGACCTTCGATTCGTTCGACATCAAATCCCTGATCCGCCCCGTCATCGACTTCCCCAAGCCTGGGGTGATCTTCCGTGACATCACGCCGCTGTTCCAATCGCCCAGGGCCTTGCGCCTGGTGGCCGACACCTTTGCCCATCGCTATGTCGAAGCCGACTTCACCCATATCGGCGCGATGGATGCCCGCGGCTTCCTGATCGGTTCGATCATTGCCTATCAATTGAACAAACCGCTGATCCTGTTCCGCAAGCAGGGCAAGCTGCCGGCGGACGTGCTGGCCGAGGGTTACCAGACCGAATACGGCGAGGCCTTCCTGGAAGTGCACGCCGACAGCCTGTGCGAAGGCGACTCGGTGTTGATGTTCGATGACCTGATCGCCACGGGCGCACCCTGATTGCCGCGGCGAACCTGGTGCAGCGCATGGGCGCGAAGATTTTTGAAGCGGCAGCGATTATTGATTTGCCGGAGCTGGGTGGCTCGCAGCGGTTGGAAGACATGGGGATTCCGACGTTTTGCCTGACGCAGTTTGCGTTGACTGAAAGGTAGTGGTTGTCGGGGCCGGCCATCGGGGGCAAGCCCCTCCCACATGTTGAATGTATTCACAGATCAGAGGTGGGAGGGGGGCTTGCCCCGATTGCAGTGTTTCAGTCAAAGAATTTGTTAACTGATCCACCGCCTTCGGGGGCAAGTCGAATTGTCGCCCCCTTCCACATTTTCAGTCCTGCGCTGATCGTCAGAGGGCGATCGGCTTGCGACCGGCGAAGGAGTGGGCCAGGGTGCCACCATCCACCAAT
>NZ_JADDUM010000028.1 GCF_015163715.1 Pseudomonas cyclaminis | reverse complement strand
GGGGCAAGTCGAATCGTTGCCCCGCCCCTCCCACACTCAAACCGTGTGAAGCCGACTTATTGAGCCGCGGATTTCGTAGGTGCGCCCAGTTTGCTGCGCGACAGCGCTACGTCGAAGAGGTAGTGGGGCCTCCCACATTCAAATCCAGGGTGTGTCAGATGTTACTGCGCGTCAAACGCCTGCCCGTTGATGCCGGTACTGTCCGGCCCCATCAGGTACAGGTACACCGGCATGATCTCTTCCGGCGCCGGCCTTTCCATAGGGTTCTCCCCCGGATACGCCTGGGCCCGCATGCTGGTACGTGTGCCGCCGGGGTTGATGCTGTTGGCGCGCACTGCCGCTACATCTTCAAGCTCATCGGCCAAGGTCTGCATCAAACCTTCAGTGGCAAACTTCGACACCCCGTAAGCGCCCCAGTACGCCCGGCCCTTGCGCCCGACGCTGCTGGAGGTAAACACCACCGACGCATCCTGGGACAGCTTGAGCAGCGGCAACAAGGTGCTGGTGAGCATGAACATCGCGTTGACGTTGATGTGCATCACCCGCATGAAGTTTTCACCGGACAACTGCTCAATAGGCGTGCGTGGGCCGATGATCGAGGCGTTGTGCAATAGACCGTCGAGGTGGCCGAATTCCTTTTCGATCATCGCTGCCAGCTCATCGTACTGATGGGGCAGGGCGGTCTCCAGGTTGAAGGGGATCACCACTGGCTGCGGCTGGCCGGCGGCTTCGATCTCGTCGTACACCTGGGCCAGGTTGGCTTCGGTCTTGCCCAGCAGCAACACGGTGGCACCGTGGGCGGCATACGTCTTTGCCGCCGCTGCGCCAATCCCGCGACCGGCACCGGTCACCAGGATAACCCGGCCTTTGAGCAGTTCTGGGCGTGCGGAGTAATCAAACATAAATAGCCTCGACAGAATTCAGCAGGTTACAAACACCCATCTGGAAAACACTGAAGATCCCCTGTGGGAGGGGGCTTGCCCCCGATTGCGGTGGATCAGTCAACAGAGGTCTCAGCAACTGCACAGCGCGTTATCCAGCACCTTGCGCAGTTCCAGCGGGTGATCCACCACCACATCCGCTCCCCAATGGCGCGGGTTGTCGTCCGGGTGGATATAGCCGTAGGTCACCGCTGCCGTGCGTGTGCCGGCATCGCGGCCGGATTCGATGTCACGCAGGTCATCACCCACGAACAACACGCTGGCCGGGTCCAGGCCGAGCATCTTGCACGCCAGGATCATGGGCTCCGGGTCCGGCTTGCTGTGCTTCACGTGGTCCGGGCAGATCAGCAAGGCCGAGCGCTCGGCCAGGCCCAGTTGCTGCATGATCGGTTCGGCGAAGCGCAGTGGCTTGTTGGTGACCACGCCCCAGACCAGCTTGGCCTTCTCGATGTCTTCCAGCAGCTCGGCCATGCCGTCGAACAATTTGCTGTGGACGGCGCAGCCTTTCAGGTAACGCTCGAGGAATTCCAGGCGCAGTTCCTCAAAACCCGGCGTTTCCGGGTCCATCGAGAAGGTCACGGCGACCATCGCCCGCGCACCGCCGGAGATTTCATCGCGGATGTGCTGGTCGTTGATCGGTGGCAGGCCACGGTCGGCGCGCATGGCCTGGCAGATGGCGATAAAGTCCGGCGCGGTGTCCAGCAGGGTACCGTCCATGTCGAAGAGAACCGCTCGCAACTTCACAGGCTTACTCCTCGCGCAGGGTCTGGATCATGTAGTTGACGTCAACGTCGCTGGCCAGCTTGTAGTGCTTGGTCAGCGGGTTGTAGGTCAGGCCGATGATGTCCTTGACGGTCAGGCCGGCCTGACGGCTCCACGCGCCCAGCTCGGACGGGCGGATGAATTTCTTGAAGTCATGGGTGCCGCGCGGCAGCAGCTTCATGATGTATTCGGCGCCGATGATGGCGAACAGGTAAGCCTTGGGGTTGCGGTTGATGGTGGAGAAGAACACCTGGCCGCCGGGCTTGACCATGCGGAAGCAGGCGCGGATCACCGAGGACGGGTCCGGCACGTGCTCAAGCATTTCCAGGCAGGTGACCACGTCGAACTGCTCGGGCATTTCTTCAGCCAGGTCTTCGGCGGTGATCTGGCGGTATTCCACGCTCACGCCGGACTCCAGCTGGTGCAACTGGGCCACGGCCAGCGGCGCCTCGCCCATGTCGATGCCCATTACCGTGGCGCCACGCTGGGCCATGGCTTCGCTGAGGATGCCGCCGCCGCAGCCGACGTCCAGCACCTTCTTGCCGGCCAGGTTGACGCGCTCGTCAATCCAGTTGACCCGCAGCGGGTTGATGTCGTGCAGGGGCTTGAACTCGCTTTCGCGGTCCCACCAGCGGTGTGCCAGGGCTTCAAACTTGGCGATTTCGGCGTGGTCGACGTTGCTCATGGTGCATCCTCTAAATCTGATAAATCGGGTTGCCGGTCCTGGACATGTGGGTCCAGGGCCGGCGTTATTCGGTGTGCCCGCTGATGCGTTTGCCCCAGGCAATGGCCGTGGCGGTCAACTGGTGTTCATCCATGCGGGTCAATTGCCGGTCGTCGAGCAACTGCTTGCCGGCGACCCAAAGGTGTTTCACGCAATCGCGTCCGGTGGCATATATAAGCTGTGAGACCGGATCGTAGATCGGTTGTTGCGCCAGCCCTGACAGGTCGAAGGCGACGATATCCGCTGCCTTGCCCACTTCCAGCGAGCCAATCTCGCTTTCCAGACCCATGGCCCGCGCACCGTTGAGCGTAGCCATGCGCAGTGCACGGTGCGCGTCCAGGGCAGTCGCCGAGCCGGCGACGGCCTTGGCCAGCATTGCCGCGGTGCGGGTTTCGCCCAGCAGATCCAGATCATTGTTGCTGGCGGCGCCATCGGTGCCGATGGCCACATTGACCCCAGCCTGCCACAGACGCTCCACCGGGCAAAAGCCGCTGGCCAGTTTAAGGTTGGATTCCGGGCAATGGATGACACTGGTGTTGCTTTCTACCAGCAAAGCCAGGTCGTCCTCGCTGATTTGGGTCATATGAACGGCCTGGAAGCGCGGACCGAGCAGCCCGAGGCGGCCCAGGCGTGCCAGCGGGCGTTCGCCGGTCTGTTCGACGGCCTGCTGCACCTCGAAGGCGGTCTCGTGCACGTGCATATGGATTGCGGCATCCAGCTCTTCGGCGATTACCCGGATCTTCTCCAGGTTGGCATCGCACACGGTATAGGGCGCGTGGGGGCCGAACGTGATCTTGATGCGCGGGTGGTGCTTGAGGTCGCCGAACAGCTCGATGCCCTGGCGAATCGCCTCATCGGCGCTGCTGGCGCCGGGAATCGGGAAGTCGAGGATCGGAATTGCGATCTGTGCGCGTATGCCGCTGTTGTGCACGCAATCGCTGGCGACCTTGGGGTAGAAGTACATGTCAGAGAAGCAGGTGATGCCACCCTTGAGCTGCTCGGCGATGGCCAGGTCGGTGCCATCACGTACGAAGGCTTCATCGACCCACTTGGCCTCGGCGGGCCAGATGTGTTTTTCCAGCCAGGTCATCAGGGGCAGGTCATCGGCCAGGCCGCGAAACAGGCTCATTGCCGCGTGCCCGTGGGCGTTGATCAGGCCGGGGCTGAGCAACATGCCCGGCAGTTCGCGCACTTCGCTGGCCGACAGCTTCAACGCCGCGGCCCGTGGCCCGATAAAGGCAATGCGCCCATCGCGGATGCCCACGCCATGTTCCTTGAGAACCACGCCAGCAGGTTCGACAGGTACCAGCCAGGTTGGCAGTAGCAGTAAGTCGAGCGGGGCGGCAGTGGAGGTCATCGCAGGCTTCTTCCCGGGCAGCTATAAAAGAAGCGCGAAGTATACCCGAGCGTCCTGGCTGGCGGATCGCTATAATCGGCGGCTTTTGTTCATGAGTGCGGAGTAAGGGATGCGCGATCGACTGTTGGCAGCGGAGAAAGTGAAGGCCATCGATTGGCGTGATGGCTCGCTGTACCTGCTCGATCAACGTGCCTTGCCCTCCCAGGAAACCTGGGTGGCCTGCTCCACCGTCGATGACGTCGCTGCCGCCATTCGCGCCATGGTCGTGCGCGGCGCTCCGGCCATCGGCATCAGTGCTGCCTACGGCTTGGTGCTGGCCGCCCGCGATCGCATTGGCGAGGGCGGGGACTGGCAGGCCGCGTGGGAGGAAGACTACGCGCTGTTAGCCGATACGCGTCCCACTGCGGCCAACCTGTTCTGGGCCCTCAAACGCATGCGTGACCGCCTGGATCGCGTCAAGACACACGCCGATCCGCTGGCGGTCCTGGAAGCAGAAGCCATCGCCATCCATGAAAGTGACCGCGAAGCCAACCTGGTGATGGCCCAACTGGGCGTCGAGCGGATTCGCAAGCACCAGGGCAACGCCCAGGCGATCCTGACCCACGGCAACGCCGGCGCATTGGCGACGGGCGGTGTGGGCACGGCTCTCGGGGTGGTGCGTGCTGCCTTTCTTGAGGGGTTGGTGGAGCACGTCTATGCCAATGAAACCCGGCCATGGCTGCAAGGTTCGCGGCTGACGGCCTGGGAGTTGGCGGGCGAGGGCATCCCGGTTACGGTGAATGCTGATTCTGCGGGCGCGCATATCCTCAAGACCAAAGGCGTGACCTGGGTGATCGTCGGGGCTGACTGCATTGCGGCCAATGGCGATGTAATCGGCACGATCGGCACGTACCAGTTGGCGGTGTGTGCCATGCATCACGGCGTGCGTTTTATGGTGGTGGCGCCAAGCTCGACCCTGGATCTGATGATGGCCACTGGCGATGATGTTGCGTTGGAAGAGCGTGATCCCGGCGAGTTGCTGGACGTGAAGGGCCAGCGGCTGGAAATGGCTGCTTTTAACCCGGTATTTGATGTGACCCCGGCTGATCTTATTGATGTGATCGTGACCGAGAAGGGCGTTGTCGAGCGGCCGGATACAGCCAAGCTGGCCAAGTTGATGTGCCGTAAGCGGTTGCATTGAGTGCTGCGTGTCTGTGAAATGGCTATCGCAAGCCGCCTCCCACACTTGAAGTGTGAACACAGTCAAAATGTGGGAGGGGGCTTGCCCCCGATAGGCCTTCAAAGTCAACAAAACCCTCGGATCCGATCTCAAAAAATGGCATCACCGTGCCTCTGAGCCCCTCTCGTCTCCCTCACGCCTGTCATCCGTCAAATTACTAGTCTCCATGCGCATCAGGGGGATAGGTGCGTGGCGGCGATTGTGATAACATCCGGCGGTTTCCAGGGCCGCCCCGAGGGGTTGCCTATAACGTGCAGATCCGTGTCATAACTCGTTGATTTGTCGTAAGTCGTTGTCAGGCACTCTGCCGGCAGCGGCGAGCTTCGTTCGTCCCATATGGATGTGACGAGGTTTCACCCGAAAAAGGAATCAGGCTTCTCATGGGCGAACTGGCCAAAGAAATCCTCCCGGTCAATATCGAAGACGAGCTGAAACAGTCCTACCTCGACTACGCGATGAGCGTAATTGTCGGTCGGGCACTGCCTGATGCGCGCGATGGCTTGAAGCCCGTGCACCGGCGTGTGCTGTTCGCGATGAGCGAGCTGGGTAACGACTGGAACAAGCCGTACAAGAAATCTGCCCGTGTTGTCGGTGACGTGATCGGTAAGTATCACCCTCACGGCGACACTGCGGTGTACGACACCATCGTTCGGATGGCCCAGCCGTTTTCCCTGCGCTACCTGCTGGTAGACGGCCAGGGTAACTTCGGTTCCGTCGACGGCGACAACGCCGCGGCCATGCGATACACCGAAGTGCGCATGACCAAGCTGGCGCACGAGCTGCTGGCCGACCTGCATAAAGAAACCGTGGACTGGGTGCCGAACTACGACGGCACCGAAATGATCCCGGCTGTCATGCCGACCCGCATTCCCAACCTGCTGGTCAACGGTTCCAGCGGTATCGCCGTGGGCATGGCGACCAACATCCCGCCGCACAACCTCGGTGAAGTCATCGACGGTTGCCTGGCCCTCATCGACAACCCCGAGCTGACCGTCGATGAGCTGATGCAATACATCCCGGGTCCGGATTTCCCGACTGCCGCGATCATCAACGGTCGCGCTGGCATCATCGAAGCCTACCGCACCGGCCGTGGCCGCATTTACATGCGCGCCCGCTCGATGATCGAAGACATCGACAAGGTCGGTGGCCGCCAGCAGATCGTCATCACCGAACTCCCGTACCAGCTCAACAAGGCACGCCTGATCGAGAAGATCGCCGAGCTGGTCAAAGAGAAGAAGCTCGAAGGCATCACCGAGCTGCGTGACGAGTCCGACAAAGACGGTATGCGCGTGGTGATCGAGCTGCGTCGTGGTGAAGTGCCTGAGGTCATCCTCAACAACCTCTATGCCCAGACCCAGCTGCAAAGCGTGTTTGGTATCAACGTGGTTGCCCTGATCGACGGCCGTCCACGCATCCTGAACCTCAAGGATCTGCTGGAAGCCTTCGTGCGTCACCGCCGCGAAGTGGTCACCCGCCGCACCGTGTTCGAACTGCGCAAGGCCCGCGAACGCGGCCACATCCTGGAAGGCCAGGCGGTTGCGCTGTCGAACATCGACCCGGTGATCGCCCTGATCAAAGCCTCGCCGACCCCATCGGAAGCGAAAGAAGCGCTGATCAAGATGCCGTGGGAATCCAGTGCCGTCGTGGCCATGGTTGAGCGCGCCGGTGCCGACTCGTGCCGTCCGGAGACCCTGGACCCGCAATACGGTCTGCGCGAAGGCAAGTATTTCCTGTCGCCGGAACAGGCCCAGGCCATTCTGGAACTGCGTCTGCACCGTCTGACCGGGCTGGAACACGAGAAACTGCTGGCCGAGTACCAGGAGATCCTCAACCAGATCGGCGAGCTGATCCGCATCCTCAACAGCGCCGTGCGCCTGATGGAAGTGATCCGCGAAGAGCTGGAAGTGATCCGCGCCGAGTACGGCGACGTGCGCCGCACCGAAATTCTCGATGCCCGTCTCGACCTGACCCTGGGTGACATGATCCCGGAAGAAGAGCGCGTGGTCACCATCTCCCATGGCGGCTATGCCAAGACCCAGCCGTTGGCTGCGTACCAGGCCCAGCGTCGTGGTGGTAAAGGTAAATCGGCTACCGGCGTGAAGGATGAGGACTACATCGCTCACCTGCTGGTCGCCAACAGCCACACCACGCTGCTGCTGTTCTCCAGCAAAGGCAAGGTGTACTGGCTCAAAACCTACGAAATCCCGGAAGCGTCCCGCGCCGCCCGTGGTCGCCCGCTGGTCAACCTGCTGCCGCTGGACAGTGATGAATACATCACCACCATGCTGCCGGTAGACGAATACACCGAAGGTCACTTCATCTTCATGGCGACTGCCAAAGGCACCGTGAAGAAGACCCCGCTGGAATCCTTCAGCCGCCAGCGCAGCGTGGGCCTGATCGCCCTTGAGCTGGACGAAGGCGACGTGCTGATCTCAGCCGCCATCACCGACGGCGAGCGTGAAGTCATGCTGTTCTCCGACGGCGGCAAGGTCACGCGTTTCAAGGAATCCGACGTGCGTGCCATGGGCCGTACCGCCCGCGGTGTGCGCGGCATGCGTCTGCCGGAAGGGCAGAAGCTGATTTCGATGCTGATCCCGGAAGAAGGCAGCCAGATCCTCACCGCTTCGGCGCGTGGCTATGGCAAGCGTACGGCCATCGGCGAGTTCCCGGAGTACAAGCGTGGCGGCCAGGGCGTTATCGCCATGGTCAGCAACGATCGCAACGGCCGCCTGGTCGGCGCGGTCCAGGTGCTCGACGGCGAGGAGATCATGCTGATTTCCGACCAGGGCACCCTGGTACGTACCCGTGTGGCTGAAGTGTCGAGCCTGGGCCGTAACACCCAGGGCGTGACGCTGATCAAGCTGGCCAGCGACGAGACACTGGTTGGTCTGGAGCGTGTCCAGGAACCATCGGAAGTGGAAGGTGAAGAGCTGGACGAGGCCGATGCCGAGTTCGCACGTGAGGTAATGGCAAGCGGCGATGATATCGTCGACGAGCCAACCCTCGACGCTGCCGCAGACGAAGAAGAACCGCAGGAATAAGCGGACACACAGGGGGCGGATGAAGATTCGCCCCCTTGTTGTTTGTCCCTTATGAAAGTATTGAAATACCCGTTTATTGCACCACCCCACCAGATCAGAGTGAGATTGGATGTGAGCAAGAGAGCCTATAACTTCTGTGCCGGTCCCGCGGCGCTTCCTGAAGCAGTCCTGCAGCGTGCGCAGGGTGAACTCCTCGACTGGCATGGAAAAGGCCTCTCCGTGATGGAAATGAGCCATCGCAGTGATGAGTTCGTGTCCATTGCCACCAAGGCCGAGCAGGATCTGCGCGACTTGCTGGACATCCCCTCCCATTACAAAGTGCTGTTCCTGCAAGGCGGCGCGAGCCAGCAGTTCGCCCAGATCCCGCTGAACCTCCTGCCGGAAGACGGCACGGCCGACTACATCGACACCGGTATCTGGGGTCAGAAGGCTATTGAAGAGGCCTCGCGCTACGGTCATGTCAATGTGGCCGGCACCGCCAAGCCCTACGATTACTTCGCCATTCCCGGTCAGAACGAATGGAAGTTGTCGAAGGACGCTGCCTACGTGCACTACGTGCAGAACGAAACCATCGGCGGCCTGGAGTTTGACTGGGTGCCGGAAGTTGGCGATGTGCCATTGGTGTGCGACATGTCTTCGGACATCCTGTCGCGCCCGATCGATGTGTCCAAGTACGGCATGATCTACGCCGGCGCGCAGAAGAACATCGGCCCAAGTGGCATCCTGGTCAATATCGTTCGTGAAGACCTGCTGGGTCGTGCCCGTTCGCTGTGCCCGACCATGCTCAACTACAAGGTCGCGGCCGACAACGGCTCGATGTACAACACCCCGCCGGCGTTTTCCTGGTACCTGTCCGGCCTCGTGTTCGAGTGGCTGAAGGAGCAGGGCGGTGTCGCCGCCATGGGCAAGCTCAACGAAGAGAAGAAGCGCACCTTGTACGACTTCATCGACGCCAGCGGCCTGTACAGCAACCCGATCAACCTGACCGACCGCTCGTGGATGAACGTGCCGTTCCGCCTGGCTGACGACCGCCTGGACAAGCCATTCCTGGCCGGTGCCGATGCGCGTGGCCTGTTGAACCTCAAGGGCCATCGTTCAGTCGGCGGCATGCGCGCCTCCATCTATAACGCTGTCGACATCCACGCGATCAACGCGCTGGTGGCCTACATGGCAGAGTTCGAAAAGGAACACGGCTAATGTCTGAACAAGAGCTCAAGGCCCTGCGTGTACGCATTGACAGCCTGGACGAGAAAGTCCTGGAGCTGATCAGTGAGCGTGCGCGATGCGCCCAGGAAGTGGCACGGGTGAAGATGGCGTCCCTGGCTGAAGGCGAAGTGCCGGTGTTCTACCGTCCCGAGCGTGAAGCCCAGGTGCTCAAGCGCGTGATGGAGCGCAACAAGGGCCCGCTGGGCAACGAAGAGATGGCGCGGTTGTTCCGTGAAATCATGTCGTCGTGCCTCGCGCTGGAGCAGCCGCTGAAGGTGGCTTACCTCGGTCCTGAAGGTACGTTTACCCAGGCAGCAGCCATGAAGCATTTCGGCCACGCGGTGATCAGCAAGCCGATGGCGGCCATTGACGAAGTGTTCCGCGAAGTCGCGGCCGGCGCGGTGAACTTTGGCGTGGTGCCGGTGGAAAACTCCACCGAAGGCGCGGTCAACCACACCCTGGACAGCTTCCTTGAGCATGACATGGTGATCTGCGGCGAAGTCGAGCTGCGTATCCACCACCACCTGCTGGTGGGCGAGAGCACCAAGACCGACAGCATCAGCCGCATCTACTCCCACGCCCAGTCCCTGGCCCAGTGCCGCAAGTGGCTGGATGCCCATTACCCGAATGTCGAGCGCGTGGCGGTGTCCAGCAACGCCGAAGCGGCCAAGCGGGTCAAGGGTGAGTGGAACTCGGCGGCGATTGCCGGCGATATGGCCGCAGGCCTGTACGGCCTGACGCGCCTGGCCGAGAAAATCGAGGATCGCCCGGATAACTCCACGCGCTTCCTGATGATCGGCAGCCAGGAAGTGCCGCCGACCGGCGACGACAAGACCTCGATCATCGTCTCCATGAGCAACAAGCCCGGCGCGCTGCATGAACTGCTGGTGCCGTTCCATGACAACGGGATTGACCTGACGCGCATTGAGACTCGTCCTTCGCGCAGCGGTAAATGGACCTACGTGTTCTTTATCGACTTCATCGGCCATCACCGCGACCCGCTGGTCAAAGGTGTGCTCGAGAAAATCAGTCAAGAGGCCGTGGCACTCAAGGTGCTGGGCTCTTACCCGAAAGCGGTTTTGTGAGGCGTTAACATGAGTGGCAACTTCCTCGCCCTGGCGCAGCCGGGCGTGCAACAACTGTCGCCTTACGTTCCGGGCAAGCCTGTGGACGAACTGGCGCGTGAGTTGAACCTGGATCCTTCGAAGATCGTCAAGCTGGCGAGCAACGAAAATCCGCTGGGCCCGAGCCCCAAAGTGCTGGCGGCGATTCGTGAAGAGCTGGCCGAACTGACCCGTTATCCGGATGGCAACGGCTTCGCCCTCAAGTCGCTGCTGGCGGAAAAATGCCGGGTCGAGCTGAACCAGGTGACCCTGGGCAATGGCTCCAACGACATTCTTGAGCTGGTCGGTCGTGCCTACCTGGCGCCGGGCCTGAATGCCGTGTTCAGTGAGCACGCGTTTGCGGTCTACCCGATCGTCACTCAGGCCGTAGGTGCTGATGCGCGTGTGATTCCTGCCAAGGATTGGGGCCATGACCTGCCAGCGATGCTGGCGGCCATCGATGCCCAGACCCGCGTGGTGTTTATCGCCAACCCGAACAACCCGACCGGCACCTGGTTCGATGAGCAGGCGCTGAACGAGTTTCTGCAGGATGTGCCAGGGCACGTGCTGGTGGTGTTGGACGAGGCCTACATCGAGTACGCCGAAGGCGGCGACCTGCCGGACGGCCTGGACTTCCTGGCGGCGTACCCGAACCTGCTGGTGTCGCGCACCTTCTCCAAGGCTTACGGCCTGGCCTCACTGCGGGTTGGCTATGGCCTGTCCACGGCGGTGGTGGCTGATGTGCTGAACCGCGTGCGCCAACCGTTCAACGTCAACAGCCTCGCCCTGGCGGCAGCCTGTGCGGCGGTGAAGGATGCCGAGTACCTGGAAGAGGGTCGCCGGATCAACGAAAGCGGCATGCTGCAGTTGCAGGCAGGCTTGCGTGAGTTGGGCCTGGGCTGGATTCCGTCCAAAGGCAACTTCATTTGCGTCGACCTTGGCCAAGTGGCTGCGCCTGTGTTCCAGGGCCTGTTGCGTGAAGGTGTGATTGTGCGTCCGGTGGCCAACTACGGTATGCCGAACCACCTGCGTATCACCATCGGTTTGCCGGCTGAAAACAGTCGTTTCCTGGAGGCGCTGGCCAAGGTTCTGGCTCGTGGTTGATGTCACTGCATTGCAACCTGCTGTGCCTATGATCGGTCGCCTGGTGGTGGTCGGCCTGGGGTTGATCGGCGGCTCTTTCGCCAAAGGCCTGCGTGAAAGCGGGCTGTGTGGCGAAGTGGTCGGCGTCGACTTGGACCCGCAGTCGCGCAAGCTCGCGGTTGAGCTGGGCGTGGTGGATCGCTGTGAAGCAGACCTGGCGCTCGCGTGCCAGGGGGCTGATGTGATCCAGCTCGCGGTGCCGATCCTGGCCATGGAGAAGTTGCTGGCAGTGCTGGCCGGCATGGACTTGGGTCAGGCGATTCTTACGGACGTCGGCAGTGCCAAAGGCAATGTGGTGCGCGCGGCGCAACTGGCCTTTGGCGGTATGCCTGCGCGCTTCGTGCCTGGCCATCCGATTGCCGGTTCCGAGCAGAGCGGGGTGGAGGCGTCCAATGCGCAGCTGTTCCGTCGGCATAAAGTGATCCTGACGCCATTGGAGCAAACCGACTCGGCCGCACTGGCGGTAGTGGACCGTCTCTGGCGTGAATTGGGAGCGGACGTCGAGCACATGCAGGTCGAACGCCACGACGAAGTGCTGGCGGCGACCAGCCATTTGCCGCATTTGCTGGCATTCGGCCTGGTGGATTCCCTGGCCAAGCGCAACGAGAACCTGGACATTTTCCGCTACGCCGCCGGTGGCTTCCGCGATTTCACGCGGATCGCCGGCAGCGACCCGGTGATGTGGCACGACATCTTCCTCGCCAATCGCGAAGCGGTGTTGCGCACCCTGGACACCTTTCGCAGTGATCTCGATGCCCTGCGCGATGCAGTCGACGCGGGTGATGGTCATCAATTGTTGGGCGTGTTCACCCGTGCGCGGGTGGCGCGTGAGCATTTCAGCAAGATCCTGGCGCGGCGCGCCTATATGGAAACCGCTGTGAACGCCGATGAACTGACCTTTCTCGCCAGTCCGGGCGGCCGCGTGAGCGGGCGCATCCGGGTGCCGGGTGACAAGTCAATCTCCCACCGGTCGATCATGTTGGGCTCATTGGCTGACGGCGTGACCGAGGTTGAAGGTTTTCTTGAGGGCGAAGATGCCCTGGCGACCTTGCAGGCGTTTCGCGACATGGGTGTGGTCATTGAGGGCCCGCACCATGGGCGCGTGACCATTCATGGCGTGGGCTTGCATGGCTTGAAGCCAGCGCCGGGGCCGATTTATCTGGGGAACTCGGGCACGTCCATGCGGCTGTTGTCCGGGTTGCTGGCGGCGCAACGCTTTGACAGCGTGCTGACGGGCGATGCGTCGTTGTCCAAGCGGCCGATGAGCCGGGTGGCCAAGCCGCTGCGGGAAATGGGCGCAGTGATCGAAACCGCGCCTGAAGGGCGGCCGCCGCTGACCATTCGTGGTGGGCAGTCGCTTAAAGGCTTGGACTATGCGTTGCCGATGGCCAGCGCCCAGGTCAAATCCTGCTTGTTGCTGGCCGGGTTGTATGCCAGCGGCAAAACTGCAGTGACCGAGCCTGCACCGACCCGCGATCATACCGAGCGCATGTTGCGCGGTTTTGGCTATCCGGTGCTGGTGGAGGGCGCTACTGCGTCGGTTGAATCGGGTCATGCACTGACGGCTACCCATATTGAGGTGCCAGGGGATATTTCCTCCTCGGCGTTTTTCCTGGTGGCGGCGTCGATTGCCGAGGGTTCCGATCTGCTGCTGGAGCATGTCGGCATCAACCCTACCCGTACCGGGGTGATCGATATCCTGCGGCTGATGGGCGCAGATATCACCCTGGAAAACCAGCGCGAAGTCGGTGGTGAGCCTGTCGCAGACCTGCATGTGCGTGCAGCGGCGCTGAAGGGAATCGAGATTCCAGAAGCACTTGTGCCGTTGGCCATCGATGAATTTCCGGTGTTGTTTATTGCGGCGGCCTGCGCTGAGGGCCGGACCATTTTGCGTGGGGCTGAAGAGTTGCGCGTAAAGGAGTCTGACCGTATCCAGGTGATGGCCGATGGTCTGCTGGCGCTGGGCGTGAAGTGTGAAGCCACCTCCGATGGGATTATCATTGACGGCGGCCTGATGGGCGGGGGTGAAGTTCATGCCCAGGGTGATCACCGGATTGCCATGGCGTTCAGCGTAGCGTCCCTGAGGGCGACTGCGCCGATTCGTATCCGTGACTGCGCCAATGTTGCTACGTCTTTTCCGAATTTCCTTACACTGTGTGCCCAAGTCGGCATCCGTGTTGCCCAAGAGGCTCAATTGTGAATATCAAATCACCGGTGATTACCATCGACGGGCCAAGTGGCTCGGGCAAAGGCACGATCGCCGGCATCCTGGCCAAGCGCCTGGGCTGGTGCCTGCTGGATTCCGGCGCGCTGTATCGCCTGCTGGCATTTGCCGCACGTAACCATGGCGTGGACCTGACCAACGAAGAATCCTTGAAGCTCCTGGCGGCGCACCTTGATGTGCAGTTCGTCGGGGCGACGGAAGGTCATCCCCAGCGCATTATCCTGGAAGGCGATGATGTGACGGATGACCTGCGTAACGAACAAGTGGGTTCCTGGGCCTCCCAGATTGCCGCGCTGCCGGCCGTGCGCGATGCGTTGCTGCAGCGTCAGCGGGCTTTTCAGGAGCCGCCGGGCCTTGTGGCAGATGGTCGTGACATGGGAACGGTAGTGTTTCCCGAGGCGCCACTGAAGATTTTCCTGACGGCCAGCGCCGAGGAGCGGGCTCGTCGCCGCTACTTGCAGTTGAAGGGCAAAGTCGATGGTGTTAGTCTGTCGAGTCTGCTAGATGAGATCCGTGCACGCGATGAGCGTGATACCCAGCGCGCAGTAGCCCCGCTCAAGCCGGCGGCTGATGCCATACAGCTGGATTCCACGGAGTTGTCCATCGAGCAGGTGCTGGAACGCATCTTGAGCGAAATCGCCATTCGCGATATCGCCGGGTGATCAAGAAGGCCGCAGGGGACCAGTCATAGTCCTGCGGTGGCTTCTTTTAACTGAAACTGACCCACACCGTCTGGGGTGTGGAGATGGGCGTATTCTTCGCCCTTATCAACAGGAATTAAAATGAGCGAAAGCTTTGCGGAACTCTTTGAAGAAAGCCTAAAAACCCTGAACCTTCAGGCAGGCTCCATCATCACCGGTGTTATCGTTGATATCGATTACCAAGCTCGCTGGGTAACCGTTCACGCTGGTCTGAAGTCTGAAGCTCTGATCCCGCTGGAACAGTTCTACAACGATGCTGGTGATCTGACAATCAATGTCGGTGACGAAGTTCACGTTGCTCTGGACTCGGTTGAAGACGGTTTCGGTGAAACCAAGCTGTCCCGTGAAAAAGCCAAGCGCGCTGAATGCTGGATTGTTCTCGAAGCAGCCTTCGCAGCTGAAGAAGTGGTCAAGGGCGTTATCAACGGTAAGGTTAAAGGCGGCTTCACTGTCGACGTTAACGGCATCCGTGCGTTCCTGCCAGGTTCTTTGGTCGACGTTCGTCCTGTGCGCGACACCACGCACCTGGAAGGCAAAGAACTCGAATTCAAGGTCATCAAGCTCGACCAGAAGCGCAACAACGTTGTCGTTTCCCGTCGCAGCGTCCTGGAAGCAGAGAACTCCGCCGAGCGTGAAGCTCTGCTGGAATCCCTGCAGGAAGGCCAACAAGTCAAAGGTATCGTCAAGAACCTCACCGATTACGGCGCATTCGTCGATCTGGGTGGCGTCGATGGCCTGCTGCACATTACCGACATGGCTTGGAAGCGTATCAAGCATCCTTCCGAAATCGTCAACGTTGGCGACGAGATCGATGTCAAGGTTCTGAAGTACGATCGTGAGCGTAACCGCGTTTCCCTGGGCTTGAAGCAGCTGGGCGAAGATCCATGGGTTGCTATCAAAGCTCGTTACCCAGAAAGCACCCGCGTAACTGCGCGTGTTACCAACCTGACCGACTACGGCTGCTTCGCTGAGCTGGAAGAAGGCGTGGAAGGCCTGGTACACGTTTCCGAAATGGACTGGACCAACAAGAACATCCACCCTTCGAAAGTCGTACAAGTCGGCGACGAAGTGGAAGTTATGGTTCTGGACATCGACGAAGAGCGTCGTCGTATCTCCCTGGGCATCAAGCAGTGCAAATCTAACCCATGGGAAGATTTCTCTGGCCAGTTCAACAAGGGCGATAAAATCTCCGGCACCATCAAGTCGATCACCGATTTCGGTATCTTCATTGGTCTGGACGGCGGCATCGACGGCCTGGTTCACCTGTCCGACATCTCCTGGAACGAAGTTGGCGAAGAAGCTGTTCGTCGTTTCAAGAAGGGCGACGAGCTGGACACCGTTATCCTGTCGGTTGACCCAGAGCGCGAGCGCATCTCCCTGGGTATCAAGCAACTGGAAAGCGATCCGTTCTCCGAGTACGTTCAAGAGAACGACAAAGGCGCCATCGTTAAAGGCACTGTGAAAGAAGTTGACGCCAAAGGCGCCATCATCGTTCTGGCCGACGATATCGAAGCGACTCTGAAAGCCTCCGAAATCAGCCGTGACCGCGTTGAAGACGCGCGCAACTTTCTGAAAGAAGGCCAGGAAGTAGAAGCCAAGATCATCAGCGTTGACCGCAAGAGCCGCGTGATCCAACTCTCCATCAAGTCGAAAGATGAAGTTGAAGAGAAAGAAGCTATCCAGAGCCTGAAATCCGCTCCGGAAGCTGCAACTGGCGAGACCACCATGGCCTCCCTGCTGCGCGAAGCAATGGCTAAGCAGAACTAAGTTCTGTAAAGCTGTAAAAAGGGCGACTTCGGTCGCCCTTTTTTGTGTCTGTGTCCCGTCCTGAATAAGGTTTACACCTTCTGACCCATTTTCAGGAGGGAGTAATGAGCACGGGGAAAAGGCGCAGTCAGCGTGACTATTCGCTTACCTTTAAATTGTCCGTTGTCGACCAGGTCGAAAAAGGCGAGTTGAGTTATAAAGAGGCTCAAGAGCGCTATGGCATTCAGGGCAAATCGACCGTCTTAAACTGGTTACGCAGGCATGGTCGACAGAACTGGAGTCAAGGCGCGTCAATTCGCACCAAGAGATCCCGTTCCATGGATGAGCCCGATAAGCCGCTGACGCCTGAGCAGCGAATCAAAGAGCTTGAAGAAGCACTCGCCCAGGCAAATCAAAAAGCTCAGTTTTTTGAAGCCGTCGTCGATGTTCTAAAGAACGACTTCGGTGTCTCTGTCGTGAAAAAGCGATCCGGCAAGTCCTCTCCCAAGGGAAAGTCAAAGACCTGAGTATTAGTCGGGCTTGCCAATTCATAGGAATTTCCCGCCAGGCTTATTACAAGCGCAATCGAGCCTGTGATGCCCGGGCCCGCCAGGCCCAGGATGTCATGGTGTTTGTTCGGGAGAAGCGACTCAGGCAACCTCGCTTAGGCACTCGAAAACTGCACAACCTCATGCACTGTGAGCCTGAAGTATCGGTAAAGGTAGGTCGAGACTGCCTTTTTGACATTTTGCGAGACCGGCGCGAACTGGTTCCTCGCAAGCGCGCTTATCACAAAACGACAGACAGTCATCATCGGTTCCGCCGACACCCCAATCTGCTTAAAGAAGGACCTACGCAAGTAGTCGCCACAGCTCCTGAGCAAGTATGGGTGGCTGATATTACCTACTTACCTACCCAGGCAGGTGTGGCTTATTTGAGCTTGGTCACAGACGCCTATTCTCGAAAAATCGTGGGCCATCATGTGCACGAAAGCTTGCATACAGAATCTGTAATTCAGGCATTCAGCAAGGCTCTCAAGCAGCGAACAACTGACCAGCAGCTAGTTCATCACTCGGATCGTGGCGTCCAATATTGCTCAGAGCTTTACCAGCGACTGCACGCCAAACATCGTGTCAGATGCTCAATGACCGATGGTTACGACTGTTACCAAAACGCGTTGGCCGAACGAGTGAACGGAATTTTGAAAAACGAGTTTCTCTTGCATCGACCTAAAGACGCTGTCGAGGCCAAGCAAATGGTGGACGAATCGGTGCAAATCTATAACAGCGAGCGACCTCATTTGGCACTTAAATACAAAACGCCCGATGCAGTGCATCGGGCGTTTTGAGGCTGAAATGGGTGTAAACCTATTTCAGGACTAGACACTGAAATTCGTTGAATCAACAATTGAGAACCAAGGCATACAGCTCAGTGTCTGAGCTGACTATAGTCTTGAGAAAAGCACTCTCCTGTTGTTGTTTTAATAAGGATCTCAATGAACAAGCTTATCGTAGTGTTCTTAGTGGTAATGCTTGCAGGCTGCTCCGCCACCAGTGCCAAAACTCACGCCAGGCGCGGTGTCAGCGGCATTGAGGTCGACTGCTCGGGGCTTGGCAATCATTGGGCGAAATGCGAGCAGCGCGCCGCCCGCGAATGCAAGATGCAAGGCTACAAGGTCATCACCAGATCAAGCGAAGCCAAGGATGAGGAGGGCGACTACCTGTTCGGCTGGAACCCGGCTGGGGCAGTCACTCGCACGATGCTTGTGATCTGCAATTAGGCGTGTTACGTGTTCGATACCGGTGCTTATTCAGCCAGCAGATAAGTTGATGCATGGGCTGTTCAAATTCATCAAGTCATGCTAAAACCTTCGAAGCGCTTTTCCTAGCTGCTTGAAAAAGAAGGGAAAAATATGACGAAGTCGGAGTTGATCGAACGAATTGTCACCCATCAAGGGCTGCTTTCATCCAAGGATGTGGAGCTGGCTATCAAGACCATGCTTGAACAAATGTCTCAATGTCTGGCTACCGGTGATCGGATTGAGATTCGCGGGTTTGGGAGCTTCTCGCTTCACTATCGTGCACCGCGGGTCGGGCGTAATCCCAAGACCGGGCAGTCTGTGAGTCTTGACGGTAAGTTTGTGCCTCACTTTAAGCCGGGCAAGGAATTGCGGGATCGGGTGAACGAAGACGAAGAAGAGGGCGTCTGAGTGTTTTTGGGTAGGAGGAAAAGTTATGCGTGGGGTTAAGCGCGTTTTGTTGGTGTTGACCATTCTGGCGCTTGTCTTGGTGATCCTTGCTTTTGTGCTTGAGAATCAGCAGGGCGTCGCGCTGTCGTTTTTCGGGTGGAGCAGTGCACAGTTGCCGGTGGCCGCGTTTGTTACGCTGGCGTTGATTGTGGGCATGCTGATTGGACCGTTGCTCGGTGGAGTGATCAGGCTTGCGGGGCGTCGTAAACAAGGTTTATAGCCTTTGGATGCCTCGCTCAACCCTGATCCGCCCGCTGCCAGTGCAGGCAGTTGCTTGTCCATCACCTCCAGCGGTTCCGCCAAGTCATGAGGCTGGTCGTTTACGCAATTCGTAGAGCTTGAATGGCAATTTGAACAGCAGCATCAGTATGTTGGTGTACAGCCCATTCGTGCGACAGGCATTAACGATTTCCAGGTTCAACTTCAAGCTGCTCCTTGGTCCAGCAGTACTGGCGCCTCCTGATCGCATCCGTACCAGCACTTGATCAATATAAGAATACTTGAGGGCGTGAACCTTAAACAGTCGCACAAAAAACTCGTAATCTGCAGAAATCCTGTACTTCAACGAGTACTGGCCGACGATGTCGTAAGCTGATTTACGAATGAATGTCGCCGGATGAGGTGGCATCCATCCAAAGCGCAACTTCCATGGTGCAAAGCGGTTTGCGCGATAAAAGCGTGTCACTTTGTGCAGGTCGGATGGATTGACAAAAACCACATCGCCAAACACCGCATCGCTCTCTGGGCGACGTTCGAATGCTTTCGCCACAGACGCAAGACTGGTGGTGCTTTCATAAAAGTCATCGGAATTCAAAATGCCGACCACGGCACCGGTTGCCATGGCTACACCTTTATTCATTGCATCGTAGAGGCCCTTATCCGGCTCGCTGACAAAGCGGCTGATACGGTCTCCATAAGATTCGACAATCGCCTGCGTCCCGTCCTTTGAGCCGCCGTCCACAACGATGTATTCGATATCACCATAGTCTTGCGAAAGAACGGACTCAATCGTGTCTCGAATGGTGCTCGCGCTGTTAAAGCAGACTGTAATAATTGATAACTTCAAGACAACCTCTTATGTACGACCATACAGGTCTTCGAAGCGTACGATATCGTCTTCACCCAAATAGGAGCCGGACTGCACTTCAATCAGCTCCAGGGGTATAACACCAGGGTTCTCCAGCGTGTGGACCTGACCAATAGGGATATACGTCGACTGGTTTTCAGTGACGAGATAAGTTTTCTCACCATTGGTAACCCGGGCGGTGCCACTCACGACAATCCAGTGCTCAGCCCGGTGGTGATGCATCTGCAGTGATAGCTTCGCGCCTGGATTAACGGTGATGCGCTTCACTTGGTAGCGGCTGCCATTATCAATGGAGTCATACATCCCCCAAGGCCGATAGACTTCGCGATGATCAAGGGATTCGCATCGGCCTTCGGCTTTCAATCGATCAACGATCTTCTTGACGTTCTGCACTTGGCTTTTGTGGGCGACCAGGACGGCATCCTTGGTTTCCACGATCACGAGATCCTCAACACCTACGGTGCTCACCAGGCGGCTCTGGGAGTGTACGAATGTGTTGTGGGTCTGTTCGACCAGAACGTCCCCGTTGCATACGTTGCCTTGGGCGTCCTTCTTGCCGACCTCCCACAGCGCTGCCCATGATCCAATATCGCTCCAGCCGGCATCGAGCGGTACGACGACAGCGTCAGCCGTTTTCTCCATTACCGCATAATCGATCGACTCCGACGGACACGCTGCAAAAGCCTCTTTGCCGACACGCGTGAAATGCATATCTTGGGCACCCACTGCGATAGCGCTGCGACAAGCTGCGAGGATGTCCGGACGGAATTTCGCCAACTCTTCCAAGTACCTGCCTGCGCGGAACATGAACATGCCACTGTTCCAGAGATAGTTTCCGCTGGAAAGGTAAGCGCGTGCGGTTTCTTCATCAGGCTTCTCGACGAACCGCGCGACCTCGAATCCGGCGGCGTTGACGCTATTACCCTTTTCGATATAGCCATAACCTGTTTCCGGCTGAGTCGCCACAATACCGAAGGTCACCAACTTGCCGTCGAGCGCCAGGGGCAGCGCTTTGTGGATGCACGCCTGGAATGCGGCGACATCCTGGATCAGGTGATCGGCTGCCAGTACCAGCAAGAGCGGATCCTGCCCGTCGGCGCACGCTTGCAGTGCTGCCAGTGCGACCGCTGGAGCCGTATTGCGCCCCACGGGTTCCAGCAGGATGTTGGCGCTTTCCAGGCCCAGTTGCCGAAGCTGTTCGGCCGCCAGGAATCGATGTTCTTCATTGCAGATTAATCGGGGGACGTCGATGTCAAGTCCTTCCAGGCGCTTGATCGTGGCCTGCAACATGGACAGCTCGCTGTCAGCCAGGCAGAGAAATTGCTTGGGGTTGAGCTGACGCGAAAGCGGCCAAAGGCGTGAACCAGAACCGCCGGCCATAATTACCGGAATCAACATTTATTCTTCCCTTGCGTTCAATTCGTTGGTCACGCCGACTGGCGGCTTTGAAGCGATATCCAGCATGGTCTTCGCGACGGTCTCCCAATCTTTGGGGATCGTTTTCAACTGTTCTGTCCAGTCAGGCCAATAGCCTGTCGAGAGTTTTGCATGCAGTTTGTTCACCGCACCTTTTAACGAGTCCGCGCTATTGGCTTGAAAGTATATCGCCTCGTCGCCGCATAAAACCCGCGCATAAGGCAGGTCCGGGCATACGATGGGCAGGCCTGCAAACATGGCTTCCACAAGTGGAAACCCATAACTTTCATCCGTTGAGAGAAACAGTAGCGCATCCACTCTGTTGTAGGCATCAATCATCTGTTGCGCAGCCAGCGTCCCCAGGCAGTGAAGCCATGGAAGATGGGATGCTGGATTGCTTTTTTCATCGAGCGTGATATCAAGGCGCGCGACGGGCCACTGTGCAGCCTGGCGGTCATCAATGCTGGCAAGCAGCTTGTGATTTTTGTGCGGATATCCAGCTGCGGGGTAGATCAGGTGTAGCGGATCACCCTTGGCCGTGATACGCCCGGTGCGTTTGATTCCGGCGTTCAACAACCATGCAGGAACAGGTTGTGCCACAACGTGTACGCGCGAGTGCAGGGACGGGTACGCCTTGATAAGGGCATCACGCATCAATGTAGTCTGGACGATAAACGCCTGCGCGTATTTGATGTTGGACCGAAACACCCGTCTGAGCAGTGCCTGCTTCATTTTTCCAAGGCGCCAAGAGAACTTTTTCGGGCGCAGGAGGTGGGGTGTTTGAACAAAAACCGTCTGTTGACTCGTGCAACGAATGGGCAGGTCGCCCATGACCAGAAGCGGAATCTCCCCACTAAAGCGCTGTCCTAAAAACAGGCACTCCGCCAGGCGTGATAGCGAATTGGGAAGGTAGCGACGGTAACGTGTCACGGCGACTGACGTGTCGTTATTCTGATAGGACGATAAGTCTCCCTTGTCGGGCAGATAAACCTCGACAACGCGTACGGTTTTATTCCTCTCCAGGGCGGGCAGCAATGACTTGATCAATTGCACCGCGCCCAGTCCGGCAATGTTGGTCAGGTGAAGACGAACAGTATCTTGTCTCATGGCGATGATTATTCCGGATACCAAGGAGAGATAACGGCAGCTTTGCTTTGGGGGTTGGCGCGAAGAACGGCCAGCATGTAGCGGGCCGCGACCTCCGGTTGAATGGCCGCAGCAGCACGGGATGTGGCAGCGCGCATGGCAAGCAGGCGTGTGGGGTCTGCGTGCAATGCACTGATGAGCGATTCCAGTGAATCCGGGTCATCGGACACGAATACGTCCCCGGCACCAAATGTCTCCACCAGAACCCGAGCGCCTACCTGATCGCTGCAGATCACAGGAACGCCGGCGCACAACGCTTCATTCACCACGACTCCCCAGCCGTCATAACGACTGGGCAAAACCAGGATGTCGTACTCGGACACTACTTTCTGCGTCATGCCGAACGGGATTGTCCCGCGCAAGCGAATCCTGTCGCTGTCGAAAGCGAGCAGCGTGGAGTCGCCAGGGCCGTAGATATCCAGAGTGATCGGCGCTTTAGAGCGGGCAACGGCTTCAATGAGCAGATCGATGCCTTTGCGCGCGATCAACGCGCCGACAAAGACAATTCTTAATATCGTGTCGTCTTCACCGGGATCTTTTGAATTCGAAGCGGGTGCCCCGATGGCCGGAACAAAGTAGCCGAAAGGAAACAGTTTGTTTTTTGCTATCCCCGACGTTGAGTATTGTTCAATCGCCTTTGCCGAGATTGAAAAGACTCCGGATATACGTCGCTTGAGCAGCGCCGTGTACAGCCTGTAAAGACAAGGGCGTAACGCTGCCTTGAGCTTTTCGCGTGTGCGCAGCTTATCGTTGAAGTAGCCTTGTGCAATCGGGGAGTACGGCTCCGAGATGATGTAGAACTCCACTCGAAACAAGACGGCCAGCATCAGGCAGTACAGCATTTTCAGATTCTGAAATGCGCTGCCGAACAGGTGGATTTCATGTCGGTGTTCGAGCATTTTCCGATAGCAGTAAAGCATCCCGCCGCGCTGCGGTATCAGTCGACGTTCTATCGACGTTACCTGAGTGTCTTGCCAGCCCTGAGCGCGACGGGTCGCATCTTCCATCGTCAGCACATAAGCCAGGAGCGGTGTCTGTGCTTGCTGAGACAGTGCTTCATACGTAAACGCTTGATGATCCGTCAGGACCGGTTGCCAGGTAATGAACAGAGGTTGCTTTGTCATGAGCGCTCACCCCATATAAAGCCTAGCACTGCCTGACCAGCCAGTTGTGGAGAGCATCGAGTCACGACGGCCTGTGTGCCCCTGAGGGCGCATGCCAGTGTTTCCCCTGGTTCCTCGACGACGCTGCGGAGCAGGTCTGCCAGCGCCTTTGGGTCGTTGCGTGTCAGGTACAGCGCCCCCGAACCCAATACCCCGCGCACATCGCTGATGTCTGTACTCAATACCAGCAAGCCTGCCTCGGCGAATTCGATAACCTTGGAAGGGAAGGTCGTGTCAGCCAGAGGGCCACCCACCGGTTTCAGCGCCAGGCCTACGGTGCATCGATGGAGTATCTCGGCGTACTCAATATCGGTGGTGCGCCCGTGCACCGTCACTCTGGGGGTGCCGCCTTCATTGGCCAGCTCCCGGAGGGCCTCGAGTGACTCACCTTTGCCGGTCACTTCAAATTGCAGGCTGTGTACCCACGCGTCGGAGTCCTGGCGAAGCAAGCGGATGGTATCAATCAGCAGATCCGCACCGGTATCGGCATTGAGCGTACCGGCCATCAGGACTGATTGCGGGTTGGCACTCGATTTAACGCCGAATGTCTTTGTGGAAGTCGCGCCATAATAACAATGGACTGGACGAATGCCGGTCATGCCTGCCAGCGCGCTGCACGCCAGCAACGCGCCATCTGGACAAAGGCGGTCGTACAGCCAGGTAATAGAGCGCCCCAGCAGTGCTTTCATCGCACCACTGTTCTGGCCCGCGACTTCTCCGTCCTCAAGGTCAAGGAAGCGTTTGTAGCCGCTGACGGATGCCGCCATCAGCAAAGGAAGATAAGCACTCATGCGGTTGTAAAAAATCACCGCTTTCTTCGGGTTTGACGAAAGTCGCAGCAGGGCGCCGATCAGAAAGAACAATGAGAGAAACTGGGAAAAAAACCGTATATGTGAAAACGGCGCGTACACCACAGGCACGCCCGCCACTCGCCTGACTGTGCGGGGGAAATAATTGAAGGAGCCGTTGGCGCGTCCTCGCCCAAGGCTCAGGATGCAGGGGCGTGCGCCTGCCTCGCGCAATGCCTGGCAGAGCATGAGCACCTTGCGGGAGGCGGCAGGGCTATCACTGACAATGCCCCTCTCAAGGCGAGTCTTGTCATCCAGCGCATTACACACTACCAGGACCAGCGGGCGCTTCATGAGAGTTGTCTCTTAGCGACTGCCGGCACGCCAGCGACCAGCGTATGGGCGGGAACGTCGCGTGTCACCACCGCTCCGGCGGCAACGATGGCGCCGTCACCAATGGTGACGCCCCCCAAAATGATGCTTTTGGCGCCAATCCAACAGCCGTCACCCACCACAATTGGGCGTGCTGTTCCGGTGCCCGCGCGTCGCTCGCGGGGTCCGAGTTCGTGGCTGCCGACGATAAATTCAACGCCATGCCCCAGGTCGCAGCGGGAGCCGATTTGGATATCGGCTTCTTGATGGGTATGAAAGACCACCCCAGGGCTAAGCCAGGTGCCTTCGCCAATGATCAGGCGTCCCCGGCCATAGATCCATCCACGCCCGCAGAACTTGACGTCCGGGTGCATCTCGATGCCCGCCCAGCGCAGAAGCGCCGATCGGGCGGTAAACAGACGGGATGGCGGGAGGAGCGACAGAATGATGTTGATTAGGTGTCTTATCATAGGTACCGACTAAGCCTCGACCGGGAGCGCCCCGGTCGGAGACTGTTGCTTCCTGCAGGGTAGGAATTGAGGTGAGAGAGATGCATTGAATGGCTCCAGGATGAACCATCCCATGCACCTTTTACTAACGTGAACGCACGCGCAAGGTATTCTCGGAAAACCAGCTGTAGGCGTCCCTCAGTCCATCTTCGAGGGTGATTGTCGCTTCCCAACCCAACTGCTTCAGACGGGAGACGTCCATCAGTTTTCTTGGGGCACCGTCCGGTTTGCTCGCATCAAAGCTCAGGCGGCCCTTGAACCCGGTGACCTTGGCGATGGTCTGAGCCAGCTCACGGATGGTGCAGTCCTCACCCGTCCCGACGTTGATATGAGAGAGCATAGGCTGGGTATGGGCGCCATACAGCTCAGGGCTCAATTCCATGATATGGACGGATGCACTTGCCATATCATCGACATGCAGGAATTCACGCATCGGCGAACCGCTGCCCCAGATCACGACTTCTTCGACATTCTGCTCTGTGGCATCGTGAAAGCGACGCAGGAGAGCAGGAATGACGTGAGAGTTCTCCGGATGGAAGTTGTCGTTTGGCCCATACAAGTTCGTAGGCATGGCGCTACGATAATCACGGCCATATTGACGATTGTA
>NZ_JADDUM010000279.1 GCF_015163715.1 Pseudomonas cyclaminis | reverse complement strand
TGGGCGCCGCCGCTGGCAACCAGCAGGGACATGGCGAGGCCCGAGAGCAGGTATCGAGGGTGCTTCATGGTCGAACTTCCTTTTGTTGTTTTGAGTGGAATAGTTCTACTAATAGCGATATTTTGTCGGTGTGACAGCGAATTTATAGCCTTTAACGCCGATTTCGTAAAATAAAATAAGACTAATTGATCGAGGCAACCGTTATATGAGTACTGCACAGGCTGTTTATCCCGACCTTGAAGGCAAAACCGTGCTGGTGTCTGGCGGTGCCTCGGGCATCGGCGAGTTCATGGTGCGGGCCTTTGCCGCGCAGGGTGCCAAGGTCGCTTTGTGGACCGCGCACAAAGCCAGGGCGAACGCCTGGCAGCGTTGCTGAGTTCAACGGGGCATACCGTGGAGTTCGTGTGCTGTGACATCACCGATGAGATTGCCTACAAGGCCGCCATCGAGCGTTTCGAGCATTCATTAGGGCCGATCACCGTGCTGGTGAACAACGCCGCCAATGACGTGCGCCACACCCTGGAAGAAGTGGACTCGGACACCTTCGACAAGCTGATCTCGGTCAACCTCAAGCATGCCTTCTTTGCGGCCAAGGCGGTGGTGCCGATGATGAAAGCGGCCGGTGGCGGAGCGATCATCAACCTGGGCTCGGTTGGCTGGATGATGGCCTCCGCCGGCTACCCGGTATACGCCGCCAGCAAGGCCGCCGCCCACGGCATGACCCGAGGCTTGGCGCGGGAGCTGGGACCTCACCGCATTCGCGTCAACACGCTGGTGCCAGGCTGGGTCATGACCGAGAAGCAATTGGCGATGTGGGTGGACGACGCGGCCAAGGAACTGATCGCCCGCAGCCAGTGCCTGCCCGGCAGCGTGCTGCCGGAACACATCGCCAATATGGCATTGTTCCTCGCCTCGGATGCCTCGGCGATGTGTTCGGCACAAAACTTTATTGTGGATGGCGGGTGGGTTTGAGCCTGACTCAATCCTTCATGCAACCCAGGCCAATGTGGGAGGGGGCTTAGGCGATTGGATAACGCTTGAACGCCGGATGCTGCTCCAGCCGCTCGGCATGCCGTTGCAGGTTCGGGAACGCATCGGCCTTGACCACCGACGCCACGGTGAACTGGCTGAACGACCATGCCACGGCCGCCGTCAACGATGCCTGGGTCAGTGCTTCACCGCTGGCCTGGGCCAGGTGTTTGTCCAGCAACCCGTAGGCGGCGAGCAATTGCCCGCTGACCCTTTCGAGCCAAGGCGCATGCTGTTTCTCGGCCGGACGCAGGTTGTGTTCATAAACGATTTGCACGCTCTTCTCGCAAGCCGCCAACGCCAGCCCCAGCGCATGCAGGTCGCGGGCGAGGGCGGCAGGTTGCCGGGGCAAGAGTTTTTTATCAGCGGGCGCCAGGGTTTCCAGATAGTCGAGGATCAGGCTCGAATCCATCAACACCGTTCCATCGTCCAGCACCAGGGTGGGCGCCTTGACCACCGGGTTGATCTCGGCAAATTCCGCGTAGGTGCGAAACACCGACAAAGGCTCATGCACGAATTCAATCCCATATAAGTCCAGGGAAATGGCTACGCGCCGTACGTAAGGCGAGTCCAGCATGCCGACCAGTTTCATGAAGCCTCCATTGCTATCAGGGTGACGAGCTCAAGAGATTAAGGGCACTCGGCCACCCGGCGCAACGAGGATGTCTTCAAGCCCGGCGCTCATACCGCACTCCTGAAGCCCTGGCGGCTGGCGCCCGGCGGTTGCCCGGTAATGCGTTTGTAGGCGCGACTGAAGGCCGCCTGGGAGGTATAGCCGAGGCGGTACGCCACTTCTTCGATGGGCAGTCGCTCCAGGGTCAGCCACTGGCTGGCGAGGCGCATGCGCAGTTCGGTCACGTAACGCAACGGGGGAACCCCCAGGGTCGCCTGGAAACGATCCGCGAACACCGAGCGTGAGGTATGACAGTGCGCCGCCAGCTCGGCCACGCTCCAGTCGCGCCCCGGCTGCTGGTGCAGGGCGAGCAGGGCACCGGCCAGGCGGGTGTCGCGCAAGGCGGCCGCGAGGCCCGACGCATTGGCGCAGGCGCACTCGACCCAGCCCCGCACGATCATCGCCGCCACCACATCGGCCAGGCGCGCAAGGATGCCGGCATAACCGACGCGGGCACTGGAGACTTCGCGTTCCATCACCGCCAGGATCGGCATCAGGCCGGGGTAACGCTGGCCTGCGGCGTCGATCAGCATCAAATCCGGCATCAAGTTGCCGAGGCCCTGGATGCTGTCGAGTTCGAACTCCATGCAGGCACTGAACAGCAGGGTGCTGGAGGCCGCGTCGGGCGAGGCATTCACCGCGCAGACGGTATCGCCCAGCGGTGCGGCGTCGAAGCTGGCGATGTCCTGCACGGGATCATCCGGTTTGGATAACAGCGCGTGGGCGCCACCGTGGGCGATAAACACCGCGTTGCCGGCCGACAACTCAAAGAGGCTGCCGTCGTGCAGGCGCAGGGTCGCGCAGCCGGCGGCCAGAAAATGGAAGTACGCATGGCCCGGCTTGGCCGCAAAGCTGATGCCGAACACCGGCCCGGCCTGGATGCGCCGGTACTGCACGCCGCGCAGGCGCATGCTGCGCAGCAGTTCGTTGATCAGCTCGGAGGACAGGGTGAACGCGTTGTCGGCTGGCATGCTCGGGGTTTCGGTCAAGAATTCAAGGGTTTGAATCATAGATCATCCTGATGGGGGAACCTAGACTGGCCGTCACGTTAATGCCTGAGGATGTCTTGTGATGAATGATTGTGTGTCCCATGCCCCTGTTGATGGCAGGGTAGAGCCAACCACACCGGCGTGGATGGCGGTGTTTTCCCTGGCGATGGGCGTGTTCGGCCTGCTCACGGCGGAGTACCTGCCGGCCAGCCTGCTGACGCCGATGGCCTTGGACCTGGGCGTGTCGCAAGCGTTGGCCGGGCAAGCGGTCACGGTCACGGCGGTAGTGGCGTTGTTCGCCGGTTTGCTGGTGCCCGGCCTGACGCGCGGCATCGACCGGCGCCTGGTGCTGCTGGGGTTCTCCACGCTGATGATTGCGTCCAACCTGCTGGTGGCGTTCTCGTCCAGCCTCCTGGTGCTGTTGTTGATGCGCATCCTGCTGGGCATTGCCCTCGGCGGTTTCTGGAGCATGGCGGCGGCCGTGGCGATGCGTCTGGTACCGGCGGCGCTGCTGCCCCGTGCGCTGTCGATCATCTTCAGCGGCATTGCGGTGGGTACCGTCGTCGCGGTGCCGTTGGGCAGCTACCTGGGTGGCCTGTACGGCTGGCGCAGTGCATTTGTGGCGGCGGCCGCCGTCGGCGTGGTGACCCTGGCGTTCCAGCTGTTCACGCTGCCGCGCCTGGCACCCAGCGGCACTGCACGCCTGCGCACCGTGCTGGATGTACTGCTGCGCCCCGGCATTGCCATCGGTATGTTCGGCTGCGTGTTGGTGCACACCGGGCACTTCGCGCTGTTTACCTACATTCGCCCGTTTCTGGAAAGCACCACCGGGGTCGACCCCCAAGGGCTGGCGTTGATGCTGCTGGGGTTTGGCACGGCGAATTTTGTCGGCACGCTGTTGGCCGGATGGTTGCTGGTGCGCAACCCACGGGGAACCCTGGTGTTGATGCCGGTCCTGGTGGGCGTCGCTGCATTGGCCCTGGTGATGCTGCCCGCGTCACTGCCGGGCCAGGCATTGCTCCTGGCACTGTGGGGCATGGCCTTCGGCGGTGTGCCGGTGGCGTGGTCCAACTGGGTGGCCCGTGCGGTGCCGGATCAGGCGGAAAGCGCCGGCGGCATGGTGGTCGCTTCGGTGCAATCGGCAATCGCGGCGGGGGCGGCGGGCGGCGGCGCGATGTTCAGTGCCGCCGGCATCGACGGGGTGTTTGTGGGTGCGGGTTGCTTGATGCTGTTGGCGGCATTGTTGATCGCCCTGCGAGTGCAGGTGCCCCGGCACGCTGCGGCGGGGAGTGTGACGCACCACCCGTCTTTGGTTTAGTCTGAAACGCTTCGTTGATCGCAAACGCTTCTGGAGTCGTAAGCATGACCGAATATGTACCCCCGAAAGTCTGGACCTGGGACACCGAAAGCGGCGGCACCTTCGCCAGCATCAACCGGCCCATCGCCGGTGCTACCCACGACAAACAACTGCCCATCGGCAAGCACCCGTTGCAGCTGTATTCCCTGGCCACGCCCAATGGGCAGAAGGTCACGATCCTGCTCGAAGAGCTGCTGGCCCTGGGGCACAGCGGTGCGGAATACGACGCCTGGCTGATCAAGATCGGCGACGGCGACCAGTTTGGCAGCGGCTTTGTCGGGGTCAATCCGAACTCCAAGATCCCGGCCTTGATGGACCACAGCGGCGCCACGCCGATTCGTGTATTCGAGTCCGGCGCGATCCTGCAGTACCTGGCCGAGAAGTTCGGCGCGTTCTTCCCCACCGAACCTGCAGCCCGTGCGGAGTGTTTGTCATGGTTGTTCTGGCAGATGGGCAGCGCGCCGTACCTGGGCGGTGGCTTCGGGCATTTCTATGCGTATGCGCCGAGCAAGATGGAATACCCGATCAACCGCTTCGCCATGGAGGCCAAGCGTCAGTTGGACGTGCTGGATAAACGCCTGGCGGTCAGCGAATACATTGCCGGAGACGAATACACCATTGCCGACATTGCGATCTGGCCGTGGTATGGCGGGTTGGTCAAAGGCCGTTTGTATGGCGCGGCGGAATTTCTGTCGGTACACGAATACAAGCATGTGCAGCGCTGGGCGGACGCGATTGATGCGCGGCCGGCGGTGCAGCGGGGGCGGCGGGTGAACCGGGTGCGGGCGAAGAGCAGTTGCCCGAACGCCATGACGCAAGTGACCTGGACTGATTGAGGTCCAAGTGTGGGAGGGGCTTG
>NZ_JADDUM010000278.1 GCF_015163715.1 Pseudomonas cyclaminis | reverse complement strand
TTCTGTCGGTACACGAATACAAGCATGTGCAGCGCTGGGCGGACGCGATTGATGCGCGGCCGGCGGTGCAGCGGGGGCGGCGGGGTGAACCGGGTGTCGGGCGAAGAGCAGTTGCCCGAACGCCATGACGCAAGTGACCTGGACTGATTGAGGTCCAAGTGTGGGAGGGGGCTTGCCCCCGATAGCGGTGGATCAGTCACGAATGTATCAACTGACCCACTGCTATCGGGGGCAAGCCCCCTCCCACATTTGAATCTCGGATTATTTGTAGCGCTGTTCGAACACCGCCACCTGCTCAGGCTTGATCAGTTCAAACGGCACCCACACCTCCGACTCGATCGGCTCGCCCTTGATCATCTTGAGCGCCGACTCCACCGCCTTGGTCGCCTGGGCCTTGGGGTCCTGGAACACCGACGCCGCCAGCATCCCGCGCTTGACCGCCGCCAGCCCGTCCGGCAAACCGTCGATACCGACAATCGCCACTTCCCCCTTGGCCTTGCCCGATTGCTGCAACGCCATGGCCGCGCCAATTGCCATTTCATCATTGTTGGCGACGATGGCGTCGAACTGGGTGCCCGCCAGCAACCAGTTGCTGGTCAGGTCCATGCCTTTGCTACGTTGCCATTCGGCGCTTTGTTGCTCCACCACCTTGATCCCCGGAAAGTCCTTGAGCACCTGCTTGGCGCCCTCGGTGCGGTCGTGGGTGGCGTTCTGCGCAAGGTCGCCCATGATGATCGCCACATTGCCCTTGCCACCGAGTTTTTCCGCCAGGAAGCGCATCTGCAATTGCCCGGCCTCAATGTCGTTGGAGGCCACGGTGACCACGCCCTTGGGCAGGGTGCGTTCATCCGGGTGGCGGTTGACGTACACCAGCGGCGTCTTGGCGGCCACGGCGGCGCGGGTCATGTTGGCGGTGGCGGAAGTATCCACCGGCAGTACGATCACCGCATCGACCTTCTGGTTGAGGAAGCCTTCGACCTGGTTGAGCTGGCGCACCACGTCGCCCTGGGCGTCTTCGAACTGGATCTGTACGCCGTGCTGCTTGGCGGCGCTGTCCAGGCCGTTGCGCACGTAGGTCATGAAGTTATCGTCGACCCTGGCAATGCTCACGCCGATTCGGTAATCGGCGAAGGACCATGGGCTGAACAGCAGTAACAGCGTGGCAACGATCAATGAATAGCGATGCATGAGGGTGTTCCTTTTATTGTTATAGGGTGAACGCTTGACGGAATCGCTCCAGGGCCAGCTCGCTGTCGCCGCTGGCCCAGCCTTCCAGGCCGACCACGCCGCTATAGCCTATGCCATGCAAGGCCCTGGCGATGGCCGGGTAGTGGATTTCGCCGGTGCCGGGCTCTTTGCGCCCGGGCACGTCGGCCACCTGGATCTCACCGATGGCGGGGCCAGCGCGCTGGATCAGCTCGATCAGGTTTCCTTCGCCGATCTGCGCGTGGTACAGGTCCAGGTTCATCTTCACGTGCGGGCTGCCCACGGCTTCGATCAGCGCCAATGTGTCCTCGGCGCGGGCGAACGGCACGCCGGGGTGGTCGACCTCGGTGTTGAGGTTTTCCAGCAGGAACACGCGGCCGGCGTCTTCACCCAGGCGGGCGATTTTTTCCAGGGTCTTGCAGGCGCTCAGCCACATGCGCCCGGTGGTCTGGCTCACGGGTTGCACCGGCAGGCCGCCTTCACCCAGGCCGGTACCATGCAGGTTGAGGCTGGGGCAGTTCAGGCGTGCGGCGATGCCTAAAGATTCCCGGGCACTGTCGAGCAACTGGCGGATGCCGTCGGGGTCGGTGAGGGTGCCGCTGATGTAGCCGGTCATTGAGGTGAAATCGGCACCCGTGGCGACCAGCGCGTCGATGTCCTTTTGGGTCCAATCCCAGATTTCGGCGCTGAAGCCCAGGGCGTGAATGCGTTTGACGCGCTCGACGAAGGGCAGGTCGAGAAACACCATCTCGGCACTGATCGCCAGCTTGAACGGGATCATACGGCCACCGCCTTGCCTTGCTCGAACGAGGTGATGCAGGCGCGGGCAATTGCCAGGGCCGCACGTGCGTCTTCGCCGCTGGCCAGGGGCTTGGCGCCGGTGCGCAGGCAGTCGACAAAGTGGTTGAGCTCGGCGACGTAGGCGTCGCGCAGCAGGTCGGTGTCCAGGCGCTGGGTGTCGGCCTGGATGCCTTGGGCCAGGTAGCGCGTCAGGTCGGATTCCTGCACACCACCCATGGTCAGCATGCCGGCGCTGCCGAAGACTTCGCCGCGCACGTCGTAGCCATACACGGCCTGGAAGTTGGCTTCGGCGGTGGCAATCGCGCCATTGTCGAAGCGGATCGTGACCACGGCGGTGTCGAGGAAGCCTTTGCTTTTGAATTCCGGGGCGATCAGCGCGTCGGCCATTACGTGGACTTCTACGGCTTCGGCACCGGGGTTGAGGTAGCGCAGGGTGTCGAAGTCGTGGATCAGGGTTTCGAGGAAGATCACCCATTGCGGCGAGTTGGCCGGGTTGTTCAGCGCCGGGTCGCGGGTCAGCGAGCGCAGCAGTTGCGGGGTGCCGATACGGCCGGCCAGCACGTCGAGGTGGGCGGTGCGAAAGCTCTTGGCGAAGCGGCGGTTGAAGCCGACCTGCAACGGCACGCGGGCATCGGCGGCGGCAGCGATGGCGCGGTCGGCCTCATCCAGGGTGATGGCCATGGGTTTTTCGCAGAAGATCCCTTTGCCGGCGCGGGCGGCGCTGATCACCAGTTCGGCGTGGCTGCGGGCAGGAGCGGCGATCAGCACGCCGTCGATGTCCGGGTCGTCGAGCAGTTGTTGCGGGTCGGTGTAGACCTTGTCCACGCCCAGCTCCGCTGCCAGGCGAGCGGCTTGACCCGGGGTCGGATCGGCGATGGCGGCCAGGCTGGCGCCGGGGATATGCCGCGCAGCAGTCAAGCCGTGGAAGCTGCCCATGCGACCAGCACCGATCAGGCCCAGGCGGATGTTCTGTGTACTCATGTGGTGACCCCTTCTTATTGTTGGCCTCAGGACAGTCCTGATGGGCAAAGGGGTAGGAGCAAAGCCTGTGCCAATTCGTAAGCTGTTGATAGTTATAAGTTTAAAAGAATTCAATAAACAAAATGTGTTCATTTTGATGACATGTCTATACTGACATGTCAAAAATATGAACATGGATAATCGTGATGAGCATGGCCTTCAGCGTACAAGACCTCGACTACCTGACAGCCCTCGGGCCTGCTGCGCTGAACGACGGCCCAATCAATGCCTTGGAGCAAGCGTGGCGCGATTGCCAGGCGCGTATGGTCGAACGCCCGGCCGACGTGCGCCAGGTGATCTGGGATTCCTGGCGGCGCAGCGTCGAGGCGGGTATCGATCCTGCCGACAGCCAGTACCGTTTTGTCGACCCTCACATCCTGGCGGCCACCCTGGCCAGCCACCGCGTGCTGATCGCGGCCGCTGCCCAGGTCATGCATGGCCTGCTGGCCTACAACCCTCGCGGGCATATCAACCTCACCGATGCCGACGGCACCACCCTGTATTTCTGCGGGCTGGACATCACCCCCGTGGGCAGTCGCCTGTCGGAGTCGGTACAAGGCACCAACTGCACCGGCCTGGCCCTGGCCGAAGACCGCCTGGTGTACGTGCTGGCCGAGGAAAATTTCGCCGTTGGCCTGCGCCAGCGCCGCATGCACTGCGCCGCCGCGCCAATCAGGAATGCCCAGGGCCAGACCTTGGCCATGCTCACCCTCACCGCCGAGCCCGGTTGGTTCCACTTCCACACCTTGGGCACCGTACAAGCCGCTGCCGAAGCGGTATCACGCCAGATGGCCCTGCAAGCGCTGCTTGAAGAACAGCAAACCGTACTGGAAGTGCTTAACGAAGGCCTGGTGGTATTGGATGAACGCGGCTGCATCAAGGCGCTCAACCGCTATGCCCGGCAGCTGTTCCAGGTCGGGCCGGAGTTGGTGGGCAGCCCCTTCCAGCGCCTGGGCCGCAGCGAATTGAGCGATGCGCTGGGTGAGCCGGTGCGTGACCTCGATTGCACCTTCCACCTGCACGACCGCAGCCAACTCGCCTGCCTGGTCTCGGTGTGCCCGCTGGAACAGGGTGGGGTGATCGTGTCGCTGCGCGAGAACCGGCGCATCCGCGAAATCACCCGGCGCATCGTCGGCACCCAGGCGCGGTACACCTTCGACACCCTCCAGGGCACGTCGCGGGCAATCCAGGATGCGCTGCACCTGGCGCGCATTGCCAGTCGCAGCGATTCCACCACCTTGATCCTGGGGGAAAGCGGCACCGGCAAGGAGTTGTTCGCCCAGGCGATCCATAACGCCAGCCAGCGCTGCAACGGCCCGTTCGTGGCGGTCAACTGCGGCGCGATTCCACGGGACCTGGTGCAGAGTGAACTGTTCGGCCATGTCGAAGGCGCGTTCACCGGCTCGGCGCGGGGTGGCTCGGCGGGCAAGTTCGAACTGGCGGATGGCGGCACCATTTTCCTGGATGAGATCGGTGACATGTCCTTCGATGCCCAGGTCAGCCTGCTGCGGGTGTTGCAGGAGGGTGAAATTGCGCGAGTCGGCGCAAAAAGCGCACGCCAGGTGGACGTACGCATCATCGCCGCCACCCACCGCAACCTCAGCCAGGCCGTGGCCGAAGGCGCGTTCCGCGAAGACCTCTACTACCGCCTCAACGTCCTGAACCTGACCGTGCCGCCATTGCGCATGCGCCGCGAAGACATCCCGTTGCTGGCGCGACACTTCCTCACGCGCTGTGCACGTTCGTTGCGAAAATCGGTGCAGGGTTTCTCGCCGGAGGCCTTGGCGCTGCTCTGCGCCCACGGCTGGCCGGGCAATGTGCGGGAGCTGGAAAACGCCATCGAACGGGCGACCAACCTGGCGACGGGCGAACTCATCCAATCGGCCGACTTACCCCTGGAAACCCGACCGCGAGCCACGCTGCGCCATTACGAACCCCAGCCCGCCCAAGACCTGAGCAGCCACGAAATGCACGCCATCATCGCCGCGCTCAAAAGCACCCGCGGCAACATCCGCCTGGCCGCCCAACAACTGAACGTGTCGCGGGGTGGGCTGTACAACAAAATGAGTCGGTTTGGGCTGTGTGCCGGGGATTTTCGCGGCGTATAAATTCAAAATATGGCCATAGCAGGCCTCTTTGGTGACCTGGCTTCTGTGGTGGCCTGGCTTCTGTGGTGAGCGGGCTTGCCCCGCGCTGGGCTGGCGCCAGAGCCCCATCAAGCCGCCCCCGTTTTTCCAGACAA
>NZ_JADDUM010000277.1 GCF_015163715.1 Pseudomonas cyclaminis | reverse complement strand
GGGGTCGTTTGCGGGAGGGGGCGGAATCCTACGCTAAGGCTTTGGCCAGCGATATTCTCCGGTGAGATTGATGTGTTCCCATCCGAGCGGCGAAACATGGGCCAAGAGATCGGGCGATAGCAGCTTTCCATCGCGTTTCTGGTTTGCAACGACCTCGCCGAGCTTCATGGTGTTCCAGAAGATGATGATGGCGGCGAGCAGATTCATGCCGGCGATGCGGTAATGCTGGCCTTCGGCGGAACGGTCGCGGATTTCACCGCGGCGGTGGAAGCTGATTGCCCGCTTCAGCGCATGATGAGCTTCGCCTTTGTTGAGCCCGATCTGGGCACGCCGTTGGAGTTCGGCATCCAGAATCCAGTCGATCATGAACAGGGTGCGCTCGACGCGACCGACTTCCCGCAGGGCTGTCGCGAGCTCGTTCTGCCGCGGATAGGAGGCGAGTTTCCGCAGAATCTGGCTTGGCGCGACGGTCCCGGCAGCAATGGTGGCGGCGATGCGCAGGATGTCGGGCCAATTGCGCTCGATCATGGCTTGGTTGACCTTTCCGCCGATCAACGCTCGCAGGTGCGCCGGGGCGGCCGACGGATTGAACGCGTAGAGCCGTTTGGATGGCAGGTCGCGGATGCGCGGAGCGAACCGGTAGCCGAGAATGGCACATGCGGCAAAGACGTGATCGGTGAAGCCGCCCGTGTCGGTGAACTGCTCGCGGATATGGCGTCCAGCATCGTTCATCAGCAGGCCATCGAGGATGTAAGGCGCTTCGCTTGCCGTTGCAGGAATCACCTGGGTTGCGAACGGCGCATATTGGTCGGAGACGTGGCTATAGGCTTTCAGGCCCGGGGTATTGCCATATTTCGCGTTGACCAGGTTCATGGCCTCACCTTGCTCTGTAGCGACGAAGAACTGTCCGTCGCTCGAAGCCGACGTGCCCATGCCCCAGAACCGGGCCATGGGTAACGCTGCCTGTGCCTCGACCACCATGGCCAGCGCCCGGTCATAGGCTTCGCCCTCGACATGCCACCGTCCAATGCGGATCAATTCCCAGAAGGTGTGGGTGTTTGTCGCATCCGCCATTTTGCGCAAGCCGAGGTTGATCCCTTCCGCCAAGATAACGTTCATTAGCCCGATCCGGTCAGCGCAGGGTGCTCCTGTGCGCAGATGGGTGAACGCTTCGGTGAAGCCGGTCGCCGCATCCACCTCCAGCAGGAGATCGGTGATGCGCGTGGGCGGGATCTGCTTGTAGAGATCGAGCACCAGATCTTCGGCGCCTGTCGGCGCGGCGGCTTCGAGTTTCTCGATATGCAGAACGCCGTTTTCAATCGACCCGCCCGGGATCGTGCCTGCGCGAGCGGCACGGCCAAGCTCGCGCAACCGCATGTCGAGGCGAGCTTGCCGGTCTGCCAGCCATTCCTCCGGCCGCAATGGCACAGCGAGACGACCGCCTTCCGCGATGGATTGTGCCGGAACGAGTGCGTGTTTCAGATCGCCATAGCGCCGGGACCTAGTAAGCCAGACATCTCCGGAGCGGAACGCATCGCGCAGATGGAACAGCACCGCGATCTCCCATAGGCGAGCGTCGCCAGCCCTCTGGGCCCGAAGGTGGCGATGCCATTTCGAGCTGGGCCGCAAGAAGCTGGTCATCGCGGCATCGTTCAAACCGGTACGAAGGGCCGTCACCGCTTCCAGAAGCGGCAGTGCAACGGGCGCAGCTCGCAGATCGAGCAGGCGCAACATGCGTGGAGCGTATCGGCGGAAGCGGTGATAACCGTCGAGCACATGATTGAGCGGATCGTCGGCCATGGTGGCGGTCAGCCTGGTTGCCATTGCAACAAGGGTTTTTAAGCCGTCCCACCCTGACCCACTCGCGATGACATCGCCCAGCGGCTGGCCATCATCCTGTGCATCGACCAGGGCGCCCCCGATCTCGGCGAAGGATTTCAGGGTGTCACGCACCACCCCCGCTTCGTCTGCGACCTTTGCATGGCAAATACGCTCCGAAGCACGGTAGAGACGGCCGACGATCCGGTCGTGGGTTTCGACCACTGCGTCGGCCAACATCGCCTGCCATTCCGAGACGCAAACAGCCAAGATCGCAAGCCGCCTGTCCTCCGGGAGATCGCGCATGCCGTCGGCATAATACCGTTCACCCTGCCTGCGCAGACGAGTCACCCGATGGGCAGGAACGCCGGCAAGCAGATCCTCGGGGAGATCGATGCGTTGCAGATATTCGAGCCGGTCGAGCAGCCGGTTGGCCGACGAAGAGTTCGAGCCAGGCTCGAACTGGCGCAGCCACACAAAACGGGTCACCCGATCATCAGCCGTCTCCTCGAGCAATGCCAGCAACTGTTCTCGGATCGACATAGGCAGCCGACTGGCGATCCTCGTCTCGATGCGTCGCTCGGCATCGACGAGAGCCGCGGCACAAAGCCGCTCGATCGTGGATGTCGCGGGAAGGACAGTGCGGGTGCGTCGGCACTCGGCTACGAAGCGACGGGCGATATCCTCGTTCGACACCGCCATCTCGGCTTCTCGGAACAACCATTCCTTCAGCTCGCTCGCACCACGTCCGGAGAAGGTGCGGAAGCCGTAGAGCCCCCGTAACTCGGCAAGATGCTCGTGCCGTGTTTCCTCGCGGGCAGCATAGTCTACGAGATCGTCGGCACCCAGGCCAAGCTGCGCTCCGATAAATTCGATGACCTCTGCAGGGATCAGTTCGCCTGGAGCCAGCACCCGGCCGGGATAGCGCAGGACACACAATTGCAGGGCGAAGCCGAACCTGTTGTGAGCGCGCCGACGCAGCCTGATATGCCCAAGGTCTTCATCACTCAGCGTATAGTGCTTGAGCAAATCCGTCTGTGAAGTCGGCAAGCGCAACAGCGCGTCTTTCTGCCGATCGGTTAGAGTGACGCGACGCGGCATACATGTTCCTTTTTCAAAATCTGATAGCGTTCAAGACGCTTTGTTTATGAAGCTGGTTGAGATACATTTCCAGAGGTCAATGCAATCGTGGCCGAAGCGCCGCCTCAAACCAACGTTTGTGATACATGCTGATCGGATATGCCCGCGTCTCCAAAGCCGATGGCTCGCAGTCTCTCGACCTGCAGCACGACGCCTTGCGCGCCGCAGGTGTCGAACGGGACAATATCTATGATGATCTTGCTTCCGGCGGTCGTGATGATCGCCCTGGCTTGACTGCCTGCCTCAAGTCATTGCGTGACGGCGATGTGCTGGTGGTCTGGAAGCTCGATCGCCTCGGACGATCGCTTGCCCATCTGGTCAACACGGTGAAGGAGCTGTCAGACCGCAAGATCGGCCTGCGGGTTCTGACTGGAAAGGGCGCTCAGATCGACACCACGACTGCGTCCGGTCGCATGGTGTTCGGAATCTTCGCCACCTTGGCCGAGTTCGAGCGGGATCTGATCCGAGAGCGCACCATGGCGGGTCTCGCCTCCGCGAGAGCGCGCGGTCGCAAGGGCGGACGAAAATTCGCGCTCACCAAAGCTCAGGTGCGTCTCGCGCAAGCCGCCATGGCCCAGCGCGATACTTCAGTTTCCGATCTCTGCAAGGAACTCGGCATCGAGCGCGTCACTCTCTACCGATATGTCGGTCCCAAAGGCGAGCTCAGAGACCATGGAAAGCATGTTCTCGGACTTACGTAGCAACTCGTTTCTTTTCGCAGGTTGAGCCACCTCCGCGCTTCATCAGAAAACTGAAGGAACCTCCATTGAATCGAACTAATATTTTTTTTGGTGAATCGCATTCTGACTGGTTGCCTGTCAGAGGCGGAGAATCTGGTGATTTTGTTTTTCGACGTGGTGACGGGCATGCCTTCGCGAAAATCGCACCTGCTTCCCGCCGCGGTGAGCTCGCTGGAGAGCGTGACCGCCTCATTTGGCTCAAAGGTCGAGGTGTGGCTTGCCCCGAGGTGATCAACTGGCAGGAGGAACAGGAGGGTGCATGCTTGGTGATAACGGCAATTCCGGGAGTACCGGCGGCTGATCTGTCTGGAGCGGATTTGCTCAAAGCGTGGCCGTCAATGGGGCAGCAACTTGGCGCTGTTCACAGCCTATCGGTTGATCAATGTCCGTTTGAGCGCAGGCTGTCGCGAATGTTCGGACGCGCCGTTGATGTGGTGTCCCGCAATGCCGTCAATCCCGACTTCTTACCGGACGAGGACAAGAGTACGCCGCAGCTCGATCTTTTGGCTCGTGTCGAACGAGAGCTACCGGTGCGGCTCGACCAAGAGCGCACCGATATGGTTGTTTGCCATGGTGATCCCTGCATGCCGAACTTCATGGTGGACCCTAAAACTCTTCAATGCACGGGTCTGATCGACCTTGGGCGGCTCGGAACAGCAGATCGCTATGCCGATTTGGCACTCATGATTGCTAACGCCGAAGAGAACTGGGCAGCGCCAGATGAAGCAGAGCGCGCCTTCGCTGTCCTATTCAATGTATTGGGGATCGAAGCCCCCGACCGCGAACGCCTTGCCTTCTATCTGCGATTGGACCCTCTGACTTGGGGTTGATGTTCATGCCGCCTGTTTTTCCTGCTCATTGGCACGTTTCGCAACCTGTTCTCATTGCGGACACCTTTTCCAGCCTCGTTTGGAAAGTTTCATTGCCAGACGGGACTCCTGCAATCGTCAAGGGATTGAAACCTATAGAAGACATTGCTGATGAACTGCGCGGGGCCGACTATCTGGTATGGCGCAATGGGAGGGGAGCAGTCCGGTTGCTCGGTCGTGAGAACAATCTGATGTTGCTCGAATATGCCGGGGAGCGAATGCTCTCTCACATCGTTGCCGAGCACGGCGACTACCAGGCGACCGAAATTGCAGCGGAACTAATGGCGAAGCTGTATGCCGCATCTGAGGAACCCCTGCCTTCTGCCCTTCTCCCGATCCGGGATCGCTTTGCAGCTTTGTTTCAGCGGGCGCGCGATGATCAAAACGCAGGTTGTCAAACTGACTACGTCCACGCGGCGATTATAGCCGATCAAATGATGAGCAATGCCTCGGAACTGCGTGGGCTACATGGCGATCTGCATCATGAAAACATCATGTTCTCCAGTCGCGGCTGGCTGGTGATAGATCCCGTCGGTCTGGTCGGTGAAGTGGGCTTTGGCGCCGCCAATATGTTCTACGATCCGGCTGACAGAGACGACCTTTGTCTCGATCCTAGACGCATTGCACAGATGGCGGACGCATTCTCTCGTGCGCTGGACGTCGATCCGCGTCGCCTGCTCGACCAGGCGTACGCTTATGGGTGCCTTTCCGCAGCTTGGAACGCGGATGGAGAAGAGGAGCAACGCGATCTAGCTATCGCGGCCGCGATCAAGCAGGTGCGACAGACGTCATACTAGATATCAAGCGACTTCTCCTATCCCCTGGGAACACATCAATCTTACCGGAGAATATCGTTGGCCAAAGCCTTAGCGTAGGATTTCGCCCTCTCCCGCAAACGACCCC
>NZ_JADDUM010000276.1 GCF_015163715.1 Pseudomonas cyclaminis | reverse complement strand
TGCTGCCGGCGCTCGGTTGGCAGATCAGCGCATTTCAGGCCGGTGCCGTCGGGCTCACGCTGTTCTGCGGCTCCCATGTGTCGGAAATCGTGCGGGGCGCGCTGCAAGCCATTCCCCGTGGGCAGTTGGAAGCGGGCAAGGCGATTGGCCTGACGTTTTATCAGTCCCTGGCCTACGTGCTGCTGCCCCAGGCGTTGCGGCAGATCCTGCCGACCTGGGTCAATTCCTCCACCGAAATCGTCAAGGCCTCGACCTTGTTGTCGGTGATCGGCGTGGCCGAGTTGCTGCTCAGTACCCAGCAAGTCATCGCACGTACCTTCATGACCCTGGAGTTCTACCTGTTCGCCGGATTTATGTTCTTTGTCATCAACTACGCCATCGAGTTATTCGGGCGCTACATTGAAAAGCGGGTGGCCTTGCCATGAACCAACCTCAAACAACCGAGCCGCTGCTGAACATTCGCGGCCTGCGCAAGCAATACGGCGACGTGGAAGTACTCAAGGGCGTCGACCTGTCCATGCAGCGCGGCAACGTCGTGACCTTGATCGGTTCCAGCGGCTCAGGCAAGACCACGCTGCTGCGCTGCGTCAACCTGCTGGAAGAGTTCCAGGGCGGCCAGATCACCCTGGACGGCGAGTCCATCGGCTACAGCGACGTCGGCGGCAAGCGTGTGCGCCACCCGGAGCGGGTGATTGCGCAGCATCGTGCGATGACCGGCATGGCGTTCCAGCAGTTCAATCTGTTCCCCCATTTAAGCGCGTTGCAGAACGTGACCCTGGGCTTATTGAAAGTTAAGAAAATGCCTAAGGACGAGGCCGTTGCACTTGCGGAAAAATGGCTCGACCGCGTAGGACTTCTGGAGCGCCGCAATCATTTCCCTGGCCAGTTGTCCGGCGGCCAGCAACAACGCGTGGCGATTGCCCGTGCGATTGCGATGAACCCCAGCCTGATGCTGTTCGACGAAGTCACCTCGGCCCTCGACCCGGAGCTGGTGGGTGAAGTACTCAGCGTGATCAAGGGCCTGGCGGAAGAGGGCATGACCATGTTGCTGGTCACCCATGAAATGCGCTTTGCCTACGAAGTCTCGGACAAGATCGTATTTATGAACCAGGGGCGGATTGAGGAGCAGGGCTCGGCCAAAGATATTTTCGAGCGCCCGCAGTCACCGCGCCTGGCGGAATTTTTGAAGAACATTCGTTTTTAATCAGGAGCACATGTATGAGCATTACTCGTTACGGCGCCGGCAGCACCGCCGGTGGCGGCCAACCCCGTCCTTTTGCACGCGCCGTAGAAGCGGACGGCTGGCTCTACGTCTCGGGCCAGGTGCCGGCGGTGGACGGTGAAATCATCACCGGCGGCATCATCGAGCAGACCCGGCAGACCATGCGCAATGTGGTGGCGATCCTCGAAGAAGCCGGCTACGAACTCAAGGACGTGGTGCGCGTCGGCGTGTGGCTGGAAGACCCGCGGGATTTCTGGAGTTTCAACAAGGTCTTCGGCGAATACTTCACCCCGGAGCACGCCCCGGCGCGGGCCTGTGTGCAGGCCAATATGATGGTGGATTGCAAGGTCGAGATTGATTGTGTGGCTTACAAGAAAAAGGGCTAAATTGCCCCGTTCTTGAAGCCACAGCAAATCCACTGTG
>NZ_JADDUM010000275.1 GCF_015163715.1 Pseudomonas cyclaminis | reverse complement strand
CAGATCAAAAGAGCGCTGACTTCGTCAGCGAAAGGATGTAAGAGCCAGAGCAAAAGCAGATCTACAGCAGATCTACAGCAGGCTGAGATCTATCTGATATATGAGATCAAAAATGTGGGAGGGGCGGTGCGACGATTCGACTTGCCCCCGATAGCGGACTCACATTCAACATAATTTTTCCAGGGCACACACATGAAAATCAGCCGCCAAGCCTACGCAGACATGTACGGCCCCACCGTCGGTGACAAGGTCCGCCTGGCCGACACCGAGCTGTTCGTCGAAGTCGAGCAGGACTTCACCGTCTATGGCGAAGAGGTCAAATTCGGCGGTGGCAAGGTGATCCGCGACGGCCAGGGCCAGAGCCAGTTGCTCGCCCACGAGGTGGTCGACACCCTGATCACCAACGCGCTGATCATCGACCACTGGGGCATCGTCAAAGCCGACGTCGGCCTGAAGAACGGCCGCATCCACGCCATTGGCAAAGCCGGCAATCCGGACATCCAGCCCGGCGTGACCATGGCTATCGGCGCCAGCACCGAAGTGATCGCCGGTGAAGGCATGATCCTCACCGCAGGTGGCATCGACAGCCATGTGCACTTCATTTGCCCGCAGCAGATCGAAGAAGCGCTGACCAGCGGCGTCACCACCATGATCGGCGGCGGCACGGGGCCGGCCACCGGCACCAACGCGACTACTTGCACGTCGGGCCCGTGGCACCTGGCGCGCATGCTCCAGGCCAGCGATTCGTTCCCGATGAACATCGGCTTTACCGGCAAGGGCAACGCCAGTCTGCCGGAGCCGTTGATCGAACAGGTCAAGGCCGGCGCCATCGGTTTGAAGTTGCATGAAGACTGGGGCACCACGCCCGCCAGCATCGACAACTGCCTGAGCGTCGCCGACCAATACGACGTGCAGGTGGCGATCCACAGCGACACCCTCAACGAGTCCGGCTTCGTCGAAACCACCCTCGCCGCGCTCAAGGGCCGCACCATTCACACCTACCACACCGAGGGTGCCGGGGGCGGCCACGCGCCGGACATCATCAAGGCCTGCGGTTTCCCCAACGTGCTGCCCAGCTCCACCAACCCGACGCGGCCATTCACCCGTAACACGATCGATGAGCACTTGGACATGTTGATGGTGTGCCATCACCTGGACCCAAGCATTGCCGAAGACGTCGCCTTCGCCGAAAGCCGCATCCGCCGCGAGACCATCGCCGCCGAAGACATTCTGCACGACCTCGGCGCGTTCTCGATGATCAGCTCCGACAGCCAGGCCATGGGCCGCGTCGGCGAAGTGATCACACGCACCTGGCAGACTGCCGACAAGATGAAGAAACAGCGCGGCGCCCTGCCCGGTGACGGTCCGGGCAACGACAACTTCCGCGCCAAGCGCTACATCGCCAAGTACACCATCAACCCGGCAATCACCCATGGCATCAGCCATATCGTCGGTTCCATCGAAGTGGGTAAATGGGCCGACCTGGTGCTGTGGCGTCCGGCGTTTTTTGGCATCAAGCCGACGCTGATCCTCAAGGGCGGCGCGATTGCGTCGAGCCTGATGGGCGACGCCAATGCGTCGATCCCGACCCCGCAACCCGTGCACTACCGCCCGATGTTCGCCAGTTTCGGCAGCTCGCTGCATGCCACCAGCCTGACGTTTATCAGTCAGGCCGCATTGGAGGCCGGGTTGCCGGAAGCCTTGGGTTTGAAAAAACAGATTGCGGTGGTCAAGGGGTGTCGCGAGGTGCAGAAAACCGACCTGATCCACAACGATTACCTGCCGGACATCGAGGTGGACCCGCAGACGTATCAGGTCAAGGCCGATGGGGTGTTGCTGTGGTGTGAACCGGCTGACGTACTGCCGATGGCGCAGCGTTACTTCCTGTTCTGACTCGACCCCCGGCGGTGAGAGAGCGTGCTCCCTCACCGCCGCGCTTCAGAAGTTCTCGCGTGGGTTGAAGTTGGCCTTCTTGGCCAGCGCCTGCCACAGCGCGATGGTCTCGTCGTCAGCCTGCTTGGGCATTACGGCCTTGAGCTGCACGTACAGGAAACCACGCTCGCCGGCCTTGTTCAGCAAGCCATGGCCCCTGGCGCGCATGCGCTGGCCGTTCTGGCTGCCGGCCGGCACCTTGAGGTTGATCTTGCCGGTGAGGGTCGGCACGGTCACTTCCGCCCCCAACGCCAATTCCCACGGTGCCAGGGGCAAGGTGATCACCAGGTTTTCGCCTTCCACTTCAAACTTGGGGTGCGGCGCAAACTTGATGATCAAGTACAGGTCGCCATTGGCCCCGCCGCCAATCCCCGGCGCGCCCTGGCCTTTGAGGCGGATGCGCTCACCGTCGGCCACGCCGGCAGGGATCTTCACGTTCAGGCTCTTGGTGGTGTTGCTGACATGTCGGCCCGAAGCGTCGTATTGCGGCACCTGGAAGGTGACCTGCTTGGACTCGGTGGACAGCGTCTCTTCCAGGAACACCGACAACTGCATCTCCACGTCCTGGCCTTTACGCCCGGCAGGTCGGCGCTGGCCGCCACCAAACGCATCGCCGCGCGAGCCGAAGATCGAGCTGAAGAAGTCCGAGAAGTCACCCTGATCTTGACCGCCGCCAAAGCCGCCACGGCTCTGCCAGCCCGGTGGCCCCTGGAACGGCTGGCCGTGCTGGCCGTATTTGCGCAGTTCGTCGTATTCGGCGCGTTTGTCGGCGCTTTTGAGCGCTTCGTAGGCTTCGGACGCGTCCTTGAACTTGGATTCGGCGTCTTTTTCCTTGCTCACATCCGGGTGATATTTGCGCGCGAGCTTGCGATAGGCGGCCTTGATTTCCTTGTCATCGGCGCTCGGCTCGACACCCAATATCTTGTAGTAGTCTTTGAAATCCATCGGCGTTTCACCATCCTTAATCGAGATCGCACAGCCCGGGGCACAACGTGCGTTGGTTTGCACCTGTTGAGTGGTGTGGCCTGGGGGTGCGTCGGAGTTTTATCGGCACTTGCCGTATGCACCAGATGTGGGGGCAAATCGCCCACTTTCAAGCACGATTTAACGGATGGTCGGCCTACGCATCCGCGCTCGACTGGCATACACTGCGCGGCCGTTTTTCGACCGGAACCCGATAGACATGAAAAACCCATCCCCAGCCCGTGCCTGCGGCATCGACTTCGGCACGTCCAACTCCACCGTCGGCTGGATCCGCCCCGGCGAGGAGACGCTTATCGCGCTGGAGGACGACAAGATCACCCTGCCGTCGGTGGTGTTCTTCAACTTCGAGGAGCGCCGCCCGGTGTATGGCCGCCTGGCCCTGCACGAATACCTGGAAAACTACGAAGGCCGCCTGATGCGCTCGCTCAAGAGCCTGCTGGGTTCCAAGCTGATCAAGCACGACACCAGCGTATTGGGCACGGCCATGCCGTTCACCGACCTGCTGGCGCTGTTTATCGGCCAGCTCAAGAGCCGCGCCGAAGCCACGGCGGGCCGCGAGTTCGAAGAAGTGGTGCTGGGCCGTCCGGTGTTCTTTGTCGATGATGACCCGATGGCCGACCAGGAAGCGGAAAACACCCTGGTCGACGTGGCGCGCAAGATCGGCTTCAAGGACATCTCGTTCCAATACGAGCCGATTGCCGCCGCGTTCGACTACGAGTCCACCATCGCCAGGGAAGAGCTGGTACTGATCGTCGACATCGGCGGTGGTACGTCCGACTTCTCCCTGGTGCGCCTGTCGCCGGACCGTCGCCACAACGACAACCGCCAGGACGACATCCTCGCCACCGGCGGCGTGCACATCGGCGGCACCGACTTCGACAAACAGCTCAGCCTGCAAGGCATGATGCCGCTGTTCGGCTACGGCAGCCGCATGAAAAGCGGCGCCTACATGCCCACCAGCCACCACATGAACCTCGCCACCTGGCACACCATCAACTCGGTGTACTCGCAAAAATCCCAGTTGGCCCTGGGCAGCATGCGCTACGACATCGAAGACACCGGCGGCATCGACCGCCTGTTCAAGCTGATCGAACAGCGCGCCGGGCACTGGCTGGCCATGGAAGTGGAAGAAACCAAGATCCAGCTGACCCGCGAAGACAGCCGCCACGTGGCGCTGGACCGTATCGAAGCGGGCCTGAGCGTCGACTTGAGCCGGGCGCTGTTCGAATCGTCCATCGACACCTTGCTGGAGCGTGTGCGCGGCAGTGTCACGCAGTTGCTCAACGACGCCTCGGTGAGCGTGGAGCAGGTCGACACCGTGTTCTTTACCGGTGGTTCCAGCGGCATCCCGGCGCTGCGCCACAGCATCTCGGCGATGCTGCCGAATGCGCGGCATGTGGAAGGGAATATCTTTGGCAGCATTGGCAGTGGGTTGGCGATTGAGGCGAGCAAGCGGTACGGCGCAGTCGAGTGAAACAATCGCCTCGTGGCAACACGAGGCGATTTAGGGCTGCTTACCCATTGGCCAGCTCATCGACCCAAGCTTTGAAGACATCTGAGTAGTTATAAAACCCGACGACCGTGCGCACCAGTTTGCCGTCCTTGAAAAGCAGCGTGGTGGGGGCGGACTGGACGTCATAGGTGTGGTCTTTTTCGAGGCTGCCATCTTTGTCGAACGCCTTGTTCAAGACCAGGAGAGCGGCGCCGTGATCCTCAGCGGCAGCTTCCAAACTGGCGATCATGTTTTTTGAACTGTTCTTGCTGACATCACTGAATAACACGATCACCGGGATCGGGGCCTGCAGCACACTCCGTTCAAAGCTGTTGGCATCTACGGTCTGCAAAGACATGGTGTAGCTCCTTTTCGAAAAATATTCGTTTAGGAGCAGACCAGCAAATGCGCACACGGTCTACTGTCAGAAATAACAGGTATGGACGAGTCGGCTGCCCGACAAATACCACTTGTGACCAGTGGGCTCCGCGCGAAGAGGGTTAAACCATCCCACCGAGCTTCAGCTCACTCTTCAGATACGCATAGTAAATCGGCCCCGCCACCACCCCCGGCAAACCAAACGCCGCTTCAAACACCAACATCGCCAGCAGTAATTCCCACGACTTGGCACTGATCTGCCCGCCAACGATGCGTGCGTTGAGGAAGTACTCGACCTTGTGGATCACGATCAAATAGCCCAACGCCGCCACCGCCACCCAGATCGACAGCGACAGCGCGACGATGGTGATCAGGGTGTTGGACATCAGGTTGCCGATCACCGGCAGCAGGCCGAGCAGGAAGGTCAGCACGATCAGGGTCTTGGTCAGCGGCAGGTGAATGCCACACAACGGCAGCACCACGGCGAGGAACACGGCGGTAAATGCAGTGTTGAGCGCGGCGATCTTGATCTGGGCGAACACGATGTTGCGAAAGGCCTGGACCAGCAGGTGCAGGCGGTCGAACAACGCGGCGGCCAGGGGTTTGCGTTTGGTCAGGTCGGGGACGCGCTGCAGGGCGATGATCGCGCCGAGCACCATGCCGATCAGCAAGGTGACGAACATGTGCGCGGCGTCTTTGCCGACCAGTTGCAGTTCGCTCAGGTGCTTGCTCAGCCACTCGCCGATGGCCACGCGAAATTCGGCGGCGCTGGCCGGCAGGTAGGCGTCGAGGAACGGCGGCAGTTGGCCGCGTGCGCGGTCGACCACACCCATGAATTTGTCGAGGGAGGCTCCGGGATTTTCTGCTTCGTGGAGCAGGAAGCTGATGGCGCCGGCGAAGATCAGGGCCAGCACGCTGACGATCAGGGTGCCGAGCAACGCCACCGCCAGCCAGCGTGCGCGGCGGCCTTCGATCAGCCGTTGCAGTTGGGGGGTGAGCATGTTGACCAGTTCATAGACCAACAGGCCGGCCAGCAGGCTGGGCAGCAATTTCAGCGGCAATACGAGGAGCAATCCGCCGAAGATGATGATGTAGCTGGCCAGCAACAACACATGACGCTGAGAAAACGTTGGCATACAGCCTCAAAACGAACGGCTTTAAAGGATGGGCAGTCTGCCAGCCTTGAGGGAATCAAGCGAGTGGATAGGTGGTGAATGCGATCAAGTGTGGGAGGGGGCTCCCACATTTGATCGTCGGCGACTGCGAAATCGTGGTCAGCCCTTGAGGCAGGTACTCATGAACGTCTTGCGCGCATCGCCGGTCAGCGCCTTGGTTTTCGCCGACGCATTGCAATCCTTCATCTTCTGCTGCTGCGGCGTCAGGGTCTTGGCGTCATTGGCCGCCGGGGCCGACAGGCAGGTTTTCATGAACGCCTTGCGCTCGTCGCCCTTGAGCGTCTTGGTGGTGGCTTCGGCGTTGCAGGTGGTCATTTTGTTTTGCTGGGCGGTGGCGGCAAAGCCTTGGGAACACAGCAACAGGCCCATCATCAACAACGGAATACGCAGCATCTTCATGGAGTTTTCTCCCGGTTACCACGCCGAGGGGCGCGGCCTATCCGCAGTGTAGTCAAAGCCTGTTACATCTTCATCCACGGCGAATATTCGTCCGGCGGTACTGCTCCGGCGTACAGCCGGCGTGGCGCTGGAACATGGCGATAAACGCCGAGGCGGTGCTGTAGCCGAGGTCGAACGCCACCTGCTGCACGCTGCGTTGGCTGTCGAGGGCTTCGATGGCCGCGAGGTAGCGCAGACGCTGGCGCCATTCACCGAAGCTCATGCCCAACTCGCGCACAAACTGACGCGCCAGGGTGCGCTCGCTCACATGCACCTGCTCAGCCCATTGCGCCAGCGGGCGGTTGTCGCCAGGGTCGGTCTGCATGCCTTCCAGTACACCGAGCAAGCCTGAGTGACGGGCATAAGGCAGGAAGCCGTCGTGGATCGGTGCCTGCCGTAGTTGATCCACCAGCACCTGGGCCAGGCGGATGTCGGCTTCGGCGTGCGGGATATTCACGTCACGCCGGGCGAAGTCGCGCAGGATCGCCTTGAGAATATCGCTGATCGCCAGGGTGCAAGGCTGGGGCGGCAGTTGCTCGCAGAGCGCCGGGGCCAGGCCCACGGAGTGATAGACAATCGCCTGGGCGTTGTAGGAACTGTGCTCAGTATTGGGTGGGATCCACACCGCATATTGCGGCGGCGACATAAACCGGTTGCCGGCCACCTCCATGCGCATCACACCACTGGCGGAGTAATCCAGCGAGCCCCAGAAATGCTGGTGCGGGGTGCACTCGGTGTCGGGGGCGAAGTCGGAATACCGGAAGTACACCGGGCTCGGCAGGTTGCGAAAATCCGCAAGGCGTACGGTATGTCTGGCCATATTGTCTGGATGCAAAGGTGATTTGTCTGGATCGCAGTATAGGCTTCGATCCAGACAGAGGATAATCCCGCTTCATCAACACACTTGGTTTCTTTCGATGCAATACGCGTATCCCCTGCTGGCCATTTTTATCTGGGCCGGCAACACCGTGGTCAACAAACTGGCCGTGGGTGCGATCTTCCCGTCGGAGATCGGCTTTTACCGCTGGCTGCTGGCGGCGCTGCTGTTCACGCCCTTTATGCTTAAGCCAGTGATCGCCCATTGGGCACAGATTCGCCCGAACCTGGGCAAGATTGTCATCCTCGGCGTGCTGGGCATGGCCGTATACCAGAGCCTCGCGTATTACGCCGCGTCCCTGACCACCGCCACTAACATGGGCATCATCCTGTCGCTGATGCCATTGATGGCGCTGACCGCCGCGATCATCAGCCTCGGCCAGCGCCTGACCTTCGGCGCGCTCACCGGCGCAGTGCTGTCGTTTGCTGGCGTGGTCGTGGTGGTGTCGTCCGGCAGCCTGGGCGCGCTGTTGCAGCACGGCGTCAACCTGGGCGACGCCATGATGCTGGTCGCCACATTGGCCTACGCGGTCTACAGCACACTGCTGAAAAAATGGCAGCTACGCCTGCCGCCGCTGGTGTTGCTGTATTTGCAGATACTGGTGGCGGTGGTGGTGTTGTTTCCGCTGTTCCTGTTCTCGGCCAAAGCCGGCCTTGGCTGGGCGAATATCCCGCTGGTGCTGTACGCCTGCTTGCTGGCATCGATGCTCGCGCCACTGGCATGGATGCATTCGGTGAAGACCTTGGGGCCAAGCCGTACCACGCTGTTTTTCAATCTGCTGCCGTTGATTACCGCGTTGATTGCGGCGGTGGTGCTGAAGGAAGAGTTGGCCCTGTATCACCTGGTGGGTGGTTTGCTGACCCTGGGCGGGGTGATCTTGTCGGAGCGCTGGACCACGCCGGTGCGCCGCCGGTCTTAAACACCCGCGGCTTTCAAGCGCCGGGCATGCTCCACAAACAATCGGATCGGCTCGGCGCCCTTGCCTACCAGCCCCAGGGACTGGTTGACGATATCAAAGTGGTCCAGGGCAAAGTCATCGCCAATCACCGTGCCCAGGTGCGAGCTGTAGCGCCCGACCATGCCATCGCACTGGCCCTTTTCCCGCACAAAGCTGCGGGCGAACAAGCGACAGCTGCGATTCGTACCGTCGAACAGGTTGCGACCACGGTCGGTGATACCCGGCTGCAACGTACCGGACCACGAGTAGTAGCGCACGCCGTTGACCACCTCCGCGCCCTGCCCGCCCCACGTCTGGGGCAAGCCTTGGGGATACTGGCGATTGAACAGGGCCACACCTTCACTGGTCAGGGAATGGTGCGATGCCTGCAAGTGCGGCTTGAAGCGCGGCCCGCGATAGCCGGTCTCCAGCACGCCCATCACCCAGGCGACCAGGTGAAACAGCGCGCTCATGATCCGGCCCTTGGCGCCGTCAGCCGGGTAATGGCGGTGGATATGGTCTGCCAGCTCGGATCCATGGTTGGGCCCGGCCACCGAGGTCACCGACGCCACCCATTCCGGGCGCTTGGCCGCGGCATAACGCGCGGTCAGCGAGCCTTGGCTATGGCCGATCAGGTTGACCTTATCCAAGCCGGTTTCACGGCGAATACGTTCGATATGCACCAGTAACTGCTCGCCGCGCACCTCGCTGGAGTCCAGCGGCGCCACCTGCACCGGGAACACCTGCGCCCCGCCCGCCCGCAAGGCCGGAACAATGCCGTACCAATAGGGGAACAACCCGAGGCGCACAAACCCGAGCATGCCGGGCACCAGCACCAGGGGGTAACGCGTGGCTAACGACTGCGGCATGAAGCGAACGTCCTCGAAACTGAAGTCTTGCCGTGCAGCCTAGCTCAACCTCAAGTCGGGCTGATGACGCCGGGGATGAATCCGATAAAACTTTTTGCGTTGCCTGGGACTCACAACTTGGAGCGATCACGCCAGCAGAGCGTGGCGCAAAACCGGATTAGCACCAGGAGATAGAGATGACTGAAGCACATTTGACTGACGTTGCGACCCTGCGCAGCCGCGCCCGCCAGAACGTCGAAAACGGCGCCGTGACCGAAGGCTACGACGCCGACCGCGAAGAGATCATCCGCCTGCTCAACGAGTCGCTGGCCACCGAATTGGTCTGCGTGTTGCGCTACAAGCGCCACTACTTCATGGCCAGCGGCGTAAAAGCCGCCGTCGCCGCAGAGGAATTCCTGGAGCACGCCACCCAGGAAGCCGAACACGCCGACAAACTCGCCGAACGCATCGTGCAGTTGGGCGGCGAGCCGGAGTTCAACCCCGACCTGCTGTCGAAGAACTCCCATGCGCAATACGTGGCGGGTAACAGCTTGAAGGAAATGGTCTACGAAGACCTGGTGGCCGAGCGCATCGCGGTGGACAGCTACCGCGAGATCATCCAGTACATCGGCGACAAAGACCCGACCACTCGCCGCCTGTTTGAGGAGATCCTCGCGCAGGAAGAAGAGCATGCGGACGATATGGCGGACATCCTCGAAAGCCTCTAAACAGCGTAAATCCAATGTGGGAGGGGCTTGCCCCCGATAGCGGTATGTCAGCCAGCACCTCTGGAACTGACA
>NZ_JADDUM010000274.1 GCF_015163715.1 Pseudomonas cyclaminis | reverse complement strand
CGGCCAACGGCGACAGCACCTCCTTCTCGTTCAATGCCTCCGGCAAGTCCGACAACCGCAACGCCCAGGCCCTGCTCAACCTGCAGACCAAGGCAACCGTAGGCCTGGCGGCCGATGGCAGTGGCGGCACCAGCCTGGTGGGGGCCAACAGCAAGTTGGTCTCGACCGTTGGCGCCAAGGCCGCAGCGGCCACCACGGACACCACGGCCACCAACGCGCTGTTGACGGCCAACAAGAACGCGCGCAATTCCGTGTCCCAGGTCAACCTGGATGAAGAAGCGGGCGACATGATCAAGTTCCAGCAGTACTACACAGCGTCGTCGCAGATCATCAAGGCTGCGCAAGAAACCTTCAGCACGCTGATCAATAGTCTTTAAGGGAGTCTGGGACGATGCGCATTTCTACACAGCAGTATTTCGACACCAGTGCCAGCAAGTATCAGAACAACTATTCGGGTGTGGTACAGGCCCAGCAGCAGGCGAGTTCCGGCGTGCGTGTGCAGACCGCTTCGGACGATCCGGTGGCTGCCCAGCGCTTGCTGATGTTGCAACAGCAGAAAGACATGCTGTCGCAGTACAGCGGCAATATCACCAGTATTCAGAACAAGCTGACGAACGAAGAAAGCATCCTGGATGCGATCAACACCACGATCCAGGCGGGCAGCCAACTGGCGCTGCGTGCCGGCGGCGTGACCAGCGATGCTGACCGCAAGTCCATTTCGGTCGAGGTGGGCGCGCTTGAGGATCAACTGTTGGGCTTGCTCAACAGCAAGGATTCGGCCGGCAACTATCTGTTCTCCGGCTCCAAGACCGACACGCCGCCGTACTCGCGCAACAACGATGGCACTTACAGTTATCAGGGCGATGAGAACGAGCTGAGCCTGCAGGTTTCCGAGACCCTGACGGTGCGCACTGGCGATACCGGCAAGACGATCCTGGAAGGGGCGGTCAATACCAGTCGCACCCAGGCCAATTACCTCGCGCCGGCTGCTGCGCCGGTGGCGCCGGCGATTTCGCCGCCACTGGTTGACGACCACAAGGTCGCTATATCGAGTGGCCTGGTCACGTCGGGCTCCGACTACACCCGGCAGTTTGCCGACGGCCAGCCGTACAAGCTGACCTTCACCAGCAGCACCCAGTACGTCATTACCGACAAAGACAACAACGACATTACCTCGCAGGTTGACGGTAACGGCACGTTCGACTCCACCAAGGAAGGCAGCGCCAGCGTCAACCTGCGTGGCGTCAAGTTCGATATCACGGTAGACCTCACCGACCGCGCCACCGGGCCTGATGCCGATGCGCTGGTCAAGGGGCGTGAGTTCAGCCTCAGCGCCAAGCCTGACGGGTTCAACATTGCGCGGACCGCGAGCAACACCTCCAGCGCGCAATTGACCAACGCCAGCGTCAGCAGTGCGGCCAGCTATTCGAGCACCTTTCCCAACAGCGGCGTATTGATCAAGTTCGACGACACCGACCCGAACGCCTATAAGGTCTATGCCCAGCCGTACACCGCTGGCAGCAAGCCGATTGTGGACAATGGCGTGGTCACCCCTGGCACCGGTACACCGCCGGGCCCGAGCACTATCACGGCGGCGGGCGTCACCTTCGAACTGAGCGGTACGCCGAACGTCGGCGATCAGTTTTCGGTGGGCAACACCACCCAGAAAACCCAGAACGCCCTCGATACCCTGGGCCAACTGCGTAAGGCGCTGGAACAACCGGCGGACGGTATTCCGGGGGCGCGGGTCAAGCTTCAGAACGCCCTGAACGCTGCGGTCAGTAACCTGACCAGCTCGGCCGACCAGGTGGACAACGTGCGTGGCTCCATCGGTGCGCGGGAAAATGCGTTGACGGTGCAGGCCAGCGCAAACGCCAGCATCAGTTTGGCCAACACCACCACCATGAGCGCCCTGGCCAACGTCGACATGGGCGAGGCGGCGATCAACCTGACGCTGCAGCAAACCATGCTCGAAGCCTCGCAGCTGGCATTCGTGAAAGTCTCGCAGTTGAGCCTGTTCAACAAGATGTAAGTGGCTTCGCGTCAAGCGGCCCGCTCTGGAAACAGGGCGGGCCGTTGTCGTTTCTGGGGCTAAATTGTTGAAACGTTTTGCGCAAAACGCACAAAATTGAGTGACCTGTGAGTCATAAAGCGCATCTTCACTGTATCGTGTGAAAAGGATAAGTCGTCACAGGGTCCTTGCGGGGCGGCTTTCAGCGAGATTTTTATGGGGTTATCCCCTTTATTGTCAGCACTCCGGGCGCAGTCCTCGGGGTGTTCTCCAGCTATTTAGTATTGGGAAGCCACAATGATTGGCATAAAAAGCATCGCCAGTTACGTGCCGGCAGACGGGATCGATAACTACGCCCAGGGTGCCAAATTCGCCAAGGATGAAGAGTTCATCATTGGCAAGATCGGTTCGGCGTTCCTGCCGCGCAAGGAAGCCGCCCAGGAAACTTCCGATCTGTGTGTCGAGGCGGTCAACGCTTTGTTTGCCAACAACCCGGACCTGAAGCGCGAATCGATTGACGCGCTGATCGTCGTCACCCAGAACGGTGATGAAGAGGGTTTGCCCCACACCGCCGCCATCGTCCAGGACAAACTGGGCCTGCCGACGCATGTGGCGGCCTTTGATATTTCCCTGGGCTGCTCCGGCTACGTCTACGGCATCTACGCGATGAAGGGCTTCATGGAAGCCACCGGCCTGAAAAACGGCCTGCTGATCACCGCCGACCCGTATTCGAAGATCGTCGACCCGGAAGACCGCAATACCACCATGCTGTTCGGCGACGCCGCCACCGCTACCTGGATGGGCGAAGACGCGCCGTGGTTGCTGGGCAAGTCCAAGTTCGGCACCGACGGTTCCGGCGCGCCGCACCTGAAGGTCAGCGATGGCGTGTTCTTCATGAACGGCCGCCAAGTGTTCAACTTCGCTTTGCTCAAGGTGCCGGCGCATTTGCACGAGCTGCTCAACGAGTCGGACCTTGCGGCCGATGAGATTGACGCGTTCTGCATTCACCAGGGCAGTGCGGCCATTGTCGACGCCGTGGCCCGGCGTTTCGAAGATGCGCCAGTGGAGAAGTTCATCAAGGACATGGTCGAGACCGGCAACACCGTGTCGTCGAGCATTCCACTGCTGCTGGAAAAGCATGTGATGGACGCCACCTGGAAGCGCGTGGCAATCAGCGGTTTTGGTGTGGGCCTGTCGTGGGGTTCGGCGATTTTGTATCGCCCGTGACCCTTTAGCAGGGTCTATGAAAAAACGCCGATGATCGAGAGATCATCGGCGTTTTTTATTTGGCGCCAGAAAAGCCAATGAAATAGGGGGTTTGCGCCTGCGTAAACCCTTGAATTGCAAGGGGTGGCACGGCGCCAGCAAAAAAAATCAAAAAAATCCTCAAGCAACCGGCTACCACGACGATAACTATTACGTAGGTTCTCAGGCCACACCCGGCGGTTGCCAGGGCCGGAAGCCGCAGTATCCATCCAACGAGGATTTCGTCATGGCTTTAACAGTAAACACCAACATTGCTTCGATCACTACTCAGGGCAACCTGAACAAAGCTGGCGGCGCCCTGGCCACTTCCATGCAGCGCCTGTCTTCCGGCCTGCGTATCAACAGCGCTAAAGACGACGCTGCCGGCCTGCAGATCGCTAACCGCCTGACCAGCCAAATCAACGGCCTGGGCCAAGCAGTAAAAAACGTGAACGACGGTATCTCCATCGCTCAGACCGCTGAAGGCGCGATGCAGGCTTCGACCGACATCCTGCAAAAAATGCGTACCCTGGCTCTGTCTTCCGCTACTGGTTCCCTCAGCGCTGACGACCGTAAGTCGAACAACGACGAATACCAGGCTCTGACTTCGGAACTGACCCGTATCTCGCAAACCACTACTTTCGGTGGCCAGAAGCTGCTGGACGGTTCGTACGGTACCAAAGCTATCCAGGTTGGCGCCAACGCTAACGAAACCATCAACCTGAGCCTGGAAAACGTTGCAGCCAACAACATTGGTTCGCAGCAGGTCAAAACCAAGGCCATCGTGCCTAGCGCAACTGGCCTGGCTGGCGGCGACATCACTGTTACCGGCAACGGTCAGACCAAAACCGTAACTTACGCTGCAGGCGCTTCGGCCAAAGACATCGCTGCGGGCCTGAACGGTTCGATCGGTGGCCTGACCGCTACCGCCAGCACTGAAGTCAAACTGGAAGTAGGCGCTGCCACTCCGTCGAACTTCAAACTGGCTGTAGGTAGCGGTAATGCTGTTGATTTCGTCGGCGTGAAGGACCTGGCCGGCCTGGCTGACCAGCTGAAATCGAACGCTGCCAAACTGGGCATCAGCGTTAACTACGACGAATCCAACAAAACCCTGTCGGTTAAGTCGGATTCCGGCGAAAACCTGTCGTTCTCTGGTGCTGATGCCAACGCCCAGACCAACATCCTGGTTGGCGCTAAAGACGGCGCTGGCGCATTCGCCACCCCGGCTGCTCTGGGTGCTGCTGCAATCGTTGTAACCGGTCAGGTTTCCCTGGATTCGGCTAAAGGCTACTCCCTGAGCGACGCTGGTACTGGTGTATCGGACTTGTTCTCGGCTGCTACCGTTTCGTCGACCAAGACCACCATCTCTAACACCGACGTGACCGACGCTACCAACGCTCAAAACGCGCTGGCTGTTATCGACAAGGCCATCGGCACCATTGACGGCGTTCGTTCGGGCCTGGGTGCTACTCAGAACCGTCTGACTACCACTGCAGACAACCTGCAGAACATTCAGAAGAACTCCACCGCTGCACGTTCCACCGTTCAGGACGTCGACTTCGCTTCCGAAACCGCCGAACTGACCAAGCAACAAACCCTGCAGTCGGCTTCCACCGCGATCCTGTCGCAGGCTAACCAGCTGCCATCCGCTGTACTGAAGCTGCTTCAGTAATCCCAGCGCTTGGTAACTAACGGAAGGGCGCGTCTACGTGCCCTTCCGTTTTTTCGGTTTAGAGGAGATTGGACATGGACATGAGTGTAAAGCTGAACCAGTCTTATCCGCCGGTTGCACCTCCAAGCGCATCTGCCAAGGTAGTGACTGACAACAGCGTTATGAATGTCCAGGCAACGCCCGCGATCAGCCAAGAGCCCGCACGCGCCGACCTGGAAAAAGCAGTAACCGATATTCGTGATTTCGTTCAGGCTACCCAGCGTAGCCTGGACTTTTCCATTGATGACTCCACCCACCGCGTGGTGGTCAAGGTCATCAATACCGACAATGGTGAAGTGATTCGCCAGATTCCGTCGGAAACAGCCTTGAAGCTGGCACAGAACCTCAGCAGCGCAAGCAACTTGTTGTTTGACGACAAGGTCTGAGCTGGCATGAAACTTGTTGCTGTCTGGTCTTGAGGCGTAATAAGTCAAGATAACGGCAGCCACCGAACAGGAGATAGATGATGGCGGGTTCAACGGTAAGTGGTATCGGTTCGAACATCGATACGCAAGCGATCGTGACATCCTTGGTCAACGCCGAAAAGGTGCCCAAGCAAACGCAGATCAATACCGCGTCTGCGAAGGCGACCACCACGCTGTCTTCGATCGGCAAGGTTCAGGCAGCGCTGGATGCGTTTCGTAACGCCCTGGACACCATGTCCAAGGACAGCAGCTTCACCGGTTTGAGCGGTTCGTCGTCGGATGAAAAGACCGCGACCATGACGGCCAGCAATACGGCCTCGAACGGCAGCTTCCGGTTGATCGTCGACCAGTTGGCCCAGGCGTCCAAGCTGTCGAGCAAAAACTTCAGTGGTGGCACTTCGACGGTTGTCAACGCGACGGATAAGCCGACCACGTTGACCATCAGTCAATCGGGCAAGTCATACGACCTCAGCGTTCCCGCGGGTGCGACCCTGCAGCAGGTGCGTGACTCGATCAATACCCAGTTCGGTACATCGGGTCTGAGTGCCAACATCCAGACCGACTCCAACGGTTCTCGATTGATCCTGACCTCTACCAATATGGGGACGGGCTCGGACCTCACGCTCTCTGGCACCTCGGGGCTGGATGTAGGGGCCACGGTCGTTGATCCGCCCAAGGATGCGCTCTACAGCATCGATGGTGTTTCGTCTGTGTCCAAGTCCAACACCATCACTGGTGCTCTTAGTGGCGTGGATATCAAGCTGGTAGCTGCGTCGACTTACAAAACGGGCAATACGGGTGACAAGAACGCCACGCTCATCACCGTCAGCACCAACAACACCGCGCTCAAGTCCGGGGTCAAGGGTTTCATTGACACCTACAACGCCCTGATCACTGCCATGAACGCCGAAACCAAGGTCACCACGAACCTGGACGGCAGCACCACGGCGGCAGCGTTGACCGGCGACTCGACCATGCGTTCGTTGCAGAGCACGATCCGCAATGAGTTCAACGCGCTGTCGGGCACCGGTGCGTTCAAGTCCCTGGCGCAGTTCGGCGTGACCACCAGTTCGAGCACGGGTCTGCTGGCGATCGATGACAAGAAGTGGGACGCGGCGGTTAAAACCAACGGCGCCGACATCAACAGTATGTTCAGCGGTAAGGATGGCATGTTGGCGCGGATGAAAAGCGCCACGGATGACTTTGCCAAGGCGAGTACCGGTATCCTGGCGACGCGTTCGACATCCTTGTCGAATACGCTGAAGGACCTGACCAAGGACCAGGCCACGCTCGACGAGCGCATGACCCTGCTCACCAACAGCCTGTCGGCCAAGTACAACGCCATGGACACCCTGGTCGCCCAACTGCGCCAGCAAAGCACCAGCGTCATGACCACGCTCAATGCGCTGAATAACGTCAAGACCAATACTTGATCCGCTGCTGACCAAAAAGCCAGGCACTCTGCCTGGCCTTTTTTTATCGCGGGACGACTGGGGCTAAAGCTTTTTGCGAACCCGTCGACATATTGGTTACTAGAATCCTTTTCGCTGTCGCCTGTCACGAGGTAGAAACATGAATCCCATGAGAGCCCTTCGCCAATACCAGAAGGTCAATTCCCATGCTCAGATCTCCGAAGCCAGCCCGCATCGCCTGGTGCAAATGCTGATGGAAGGTGGGCTCGACCGTATGGCCCAGGCCAAGG
>NZ_JADDUM010000273.1 GCF_015163715.1 Pseudomonas cyclaminis | reverse complement strand
CTTGGCGAAATCCTTCTCATCGCCATAGCAGCCCGGCAATGGCAATTCGGTGCCCTGCTCCTTGTACTGGCTGACCAGCGCCTGTTGCCCGGCGATGCTGCAATCCTTGGGCAGCGGCATGCCACGCAGCGCCCCGGCCTCTTCATCCCACCAGGCCGCGCCGTAGCGGTCGACACCGCGCAAACGGTACTTCTGCGATTTGCCCACATGCATGATCAGCTTGAACTCATTGGGGCTGACGTCGCTGGTGCAGGTGCGTGAATAGCCCACGGTGGCCTGGGTGATGCCATCGCCAGACAGGTCGGTGACCTTGGTCGCACCCTGGTCGAAGCGCAGTGAGGCGTCGAACTCACAATGCTGCACATCGTCATAGAGCATCCACACGCGCTTGGGGCGGTTGCCGTCGATCAGGTACTGAGCGGCATACACAAAGGCCGACTGGGTGCCGTCATCGTCCCGCTCACTGACTTGTTCAGCCAGCACCAGCAGGTTTTTGCCCTGGCGGTCGTCCCAGGTATAGGCGGCGATCTGCTTGCCACGCACTTCCACGCCATCCGGCACCTGATCGATGCTGGTCAGCGCTACGCCTTCATCGGCGCGTACGGTCGCGACACACGCCACGCTCATCAACAACCCCATCAATACCGGCCGCAACTGGCCGCGTAAAAGCTGCACGCTATTCATCCGTTCACCCTGGCAAGAGAGCGCTTACTTTACCGGCACTTGGGGGGTATTGCAGAGAAGATTGTTGAATAAAATTCCGCCGTGAATTGTGCTCAGCCACGCTGAACCAAAAGCCTTGCGGACAGTTCCTATATCGCCACTCACAGCCTTGGCTGGCTAGCTGAACCCTAGCTGTCTGCCTGTCAAATAAACGAGTTTTTCATCTGCCTTTCATATCTGTTCAACATTTTTACGCTTAATCTTAAACACAACACTTAATGGCAATCCGCGTTTTACCGACTAACCTATTGATTATGCTTCACCTTTAGCGCCGCCTTTTTATCAGCGGGCTGCCTGTTCGCCCAATGATTGCTGCTGTTTTCACGCGCCAAGTTGCACTTACCCCGAGGTCATGATTCTTTGAAACCCTACCCTATTCATTGCGTGTCGATCGTTATCCCGGTCTACAACGAAGAAGAAAGCCTGCCCGAATTGCTGCGTCGCACCACCGCAGCCTGCAAGCAACTGGCCTACGAATACGAAATCATCCTGGTGGATGACGGTAGCCGTGACAATTCTGCCCAACTGCTCGAAGACGCTGCTGCTGAAGACGGCAGCAACGTGGTGGCCGTGATACTCAACCGCAACTACGGCCAGCATGCAGCGATCATGGCCGGTTTCGAGCAATGCCGGGGCGAAGTGGTGATTACCCTCGACGCCGACCTGCAGAACCCACCCGAAGAAATCCCGCGCCTGGTGGAACAAGCCGCCCTCGGCTACGACGTGGTGGCCACCGTGCGCAACAACCGCCAGGACTCGGCCTTTCGCCGCTGGCCGTCACGCCTGATCAACCTGGCCGTGCAGCGCTCCACCGGCGTGGCCATGACGGACTACGGCTGCATGCTGCGCGCCTACCGCCGCACCATCGTCGATGCCATGCTCGCCTGCCGTGAGCGCAGCACTTTTATTCCGATCCTGGCCAACGGTTTCGCCCGTCACACCACCGAAATCCTGGTGCACCACGCCGAGCGTGAACACGGCGAGTCCAAATACAGCGCCATGCGCCTGATCAGCCTGATGTTCGACCTGCTGACCTGCATGACCACCACCCCGTTGCGCCTGCTGTCCATTGTCGGCTTCAGCCTGGCGGCGCTGGGCATGCTGTTCGCCCTCGCGCTGATCGTCCTGCGCCTGGCCTTCGGTGCCGACTGGGCGGGCGACGGCCTGTTCGTGCTGTTCGCAGTGCTGTTCGTGTTCACCGGTGGCCAGTTCATTGGCATGGGCCTCCTGGGTGAATACCTGGGCCGCATGTACAGCGACGTGCGTGCGCGCCCCCGCTTCTTTATCGAAAAAGTGCTGCGCAACCAACCGGCAGCACCGGCTCCCGTGGTCGTCGTTGACGGCCTGGCGTCTTCCCATACTTCCACTTCTGCCGATCAGGTCCAGTCATGAGTTCAAAAGCTGTTGTATTCGCGTACCACGATATTGGTTGTGCAGGCATTGAAGCGCTGCTCAATACCGGCTACGAAATTGCTGCCGTGTTTACCCATGCCGACGACCCCAAGGAAAACAACTTCTACGGCTCCGTGGCCCAACTGTGCGCCCGCAACGGCATCCCGGTACATGCCCCGGAAGATGCCAACCACCCCTTGTGGATTGAGCGTATCGCCAAGCTGAACCCGGATTACATTTTCTCTTTCTACTACCGCAACCTGCTGAGCGAGCCGCTGCTGGCGACTGCCAGCAAAGGCGCATTCAACCTGCACGGCTCGCTGCTGCCCAAGTACCGTGGTCGCGCTCCGGCCAACTGGGTGTTGGTCAATGGCGAGACCGAAACCGGCGTGACCCTGCACCGCATGGTCAAGCGTGCCGATGCCGGCGCGATACTCGCCCAACAGAAAGTCACCATTGATCGCAGCGACACCGGCCTGACTCTGCACGCCAAGCTGCGTGAAGCTGCCAGCAACCTGCTGCGCGATGCCTTGCCGCAACTGGCCCAAGGCAAGCTGACCGAAACCGCACAGGATGAGAGCCAAGCCACTTACTTCGGTCGCCGCACCGCGGCAGACGGCAAGCTGGATTGGAAACAACCGGCTGAAAGCCTGTTCAACCTGGTTCGCGCCGTGACCCAACCGTATCCGGGCGCCTTCTGCGCCGTGGGCGAGCACAAGCTGATCGTGTGGCAAGCCGACGTGATCAAGGGCAATGAAGGCCTGGCGCCGGGCGCGTGATCAGCGTGAACCCGCTGCGCATTGCCTGCGGTGAAGACTCCCTGGAGGTCAAGTTCGGCCAGCGCAACGACAACGGCCTGTACCTGGCCGGTCCTTCACTGGCCAACGAACTGGGCCTGGTGGACGGTTCCGTGCTGCGCGGCGCCGAGTCCGGCCGCACGCCGCGCCGCACCCGCGTACTGATCCTGGGCGTTAACGGCTTTATCGGTAACCACCTGTCCGAGCGCCTGCTGCGTGACGACCGTTACGAAGTCTACGGCCTGGACATCGGCTCCGATGCTATCGAGCGCCTGCGCAGCCACCCCAACTTCCATTACGTGGAAGGCGACATCAGCATCCACACCGAGTGGATCGAGTACCACATCAAGAAGTGCGACGTGGTCCTGCCGCTGGTGGCCATCGCCACGCCAATCGAATACACCCGCAACCCGTTGCGCGTGTTCGAACTGGATTTCGAAGAAAACCTCAAGCTGGTGCGCTACTGCGTCAAGTACAACAAGCGCGTGATCTTCCCGTCGACCTCTGAAGTCTATGGCATGTGCCAGGACCAGTACTTCGACGAAGACACCTCCAACCTGGTGGTCGGCCCGGTCAACAAACAGCGCTGGATCTACTCGGTCTCCAAGCAACTGCTGGACCGCGTGATCTGGGCCTACGGCGCCAAGGGCCTGAACTTCACCCTGTTCCGTCCGTTCAACTGGATGGGCCCGCGCCTCGACCGCCTGGATTCGGCGCGTATCGGCAGCTCCCGTGCAATCACCCAACTGATCCTGAACCTGGTGGAAGGCACGCCGATCCGCCTGTTCGACGGCGGCGAGCAGAAGCGCTGCTTCACTGACATCGCCGACGGCATCGAAGCCCTGGCCCGCATCATTGATAACGACAACGATGCGTGCAACGGCCAGATCATCAACATCGGCAACCCGGAAAACGAAGCCAGCATCCGCCAGTTGGGCGAAGAGCTGCTGCGTCAGTTCGAAGCTCACCCGCTGCGCGGCAACTTCCCGCCGTTCGCCGGTTTCCGCGACGTCGAGAGCAAGGCGTTCTACGGCACCGGTTACCAGGACGTGGCACACCGCAAGCCAAGCATCGAAAACGCCAAGCGCCTGCTGAACTGGGAGCCGACCGTGGAAATGAGCGAAACCATCGGCAACACCCTGGATTTCTTCCTGCGTGAAGCCATGCTCGAAATCGCGGACAAAAAGTAATGAAGGCTGGCTTGCGCATTGACGTCGACACCTACCGTGGCACCCGTGACGGTGTGCCGCAGCTGCTCGAAACCCTGGATGAAGCCGGGGTCAAGGCGACGTTCTTCTTCAGTGTCGGGCCGGACAACATGGGGCGCCATTTGTGGCGCCTGATCCGCCCGCAATTCCTGTGGAAGATGCTGCGTTCCAACGCCGTTGGCCTGTATGGCCTGGATATTCTGCTGGCCGGCACCGCCTGGCCAGGCAAGCCGATTGGCCGTGACCTGGGGCACCTGATGCGCCAGGCCAAGGCTGCGGGGCATGAAGTCGCCTGCACGCCTGGGATCACCACGGCTGGCAGGCCAATACCGGGCGTTGGAGCGAGGCACAGTTGGTCGAGCAGATCCGGCGTGGCGTCGACACCCTGAGCGACATCTTGGGTGAACGCGTCGATTGCTCGGCGGCCGCCGGTTGGCGTGCCGATGAGCGCGTGGTGCAAGCCAAGCAAGGTTTCAACTTTCGCTATAACAGCGATTGCCGGGGTACCAGCCTGTTTCGACCGACCTTGGCCGATGGCAGCGCGGGCACCCCACAAATTCCGGTGGACCTGCCGACCTTCGACGAAGTCGTCGGGCCGGTGGTGGCTGCCAACGATTTCAATGGGTTTATCCTCGACCGGTTTGCCGAGCCGAAGCTCAACGTCTACACAATCCACGCAGAAGTAGAAGGGATTCTGATGGCCAATGACTTTCGCCAGTTGCTTGCCCAGGCTGGGCAGCGCGGCATCCACTTCAAACCCCTGGGCGATTTGTTGCCTGCGGACGTGACCACCCTGCCCCAGCAACAGTTGGTACGCGGCGCCTTGAGCGGCCGCGAAGGTTGGCTGGGAGTACAGCAGGCATGATCCGACGCTGGGCCCTGCCCCTGCTCCTGCTGGCATTCGGCGTGTTTTACCTGCTGCCGCTGGCCACCCATGGCCTGTGGATTCCGGATGAAACCCGCTATGCGCAGATCAGCCAGGAAATGCTGCTGACCGGCAAGTGGGCGTCGCCGCACTTCATGGGCATTCGTTACTTTGAAAAACCGGCCGCCGGGTATTGGATGATCGCGCTGGGCCAGGCGATCTTCGGGCAGAACCTGTTTGGCGTTCGCTTCGCCTCGGCCCTGAGCACCGGCCTGAGCATCCTGCTGGTGTACCTGGTGTCGCGTCGGCTGTGGAATGACCCGCACAAGAGCCTGGTCAGCAGCGTGCTGTACATGAGCTTTGTCAGCATCGCGGCATTGGGCGGGTATGCCAACCTCGACCCGCAGTTCACCTTCTGGGTCAACCTGACCGGCGTGGCCCTGTGGTTCTGCTTCGACAGCACCACCCGTAATGGCCGCCTGGGCTCCTGGGCGTTGCTGGGCTTTGCCTGTGGCATGGGCTTTATGACCAAGGGCTTTCTGGCGTGGCTGTTGCCGGTGTTGATCGCCCTGCCCTACGCGATCTGGCAGAAACGCTTTGGCGAGTTACTCAAGTTCGGCCTGGTTGCCGTGGTGGTGGCGATTGTGGTCAGCCTGCCCTGGGCGCTGGCCGTGCACCTGCAAGAGCCGGACTACTGGAATTTCTTCTTCTGGCACGAGCATATCCAGCGCTTTGCCGGCGACGATGCCCAGCACGCCGAGCCGTTCTGGTATTACCTGCCGCTGCTGGTCGCGTTCTGCCTGCCTTGGGTGGCCCTGCTGCCGTCAACGCTCAAGCAGGCGTGGCAGGACAAGCGCAGTGCAAAAATCGGCTTCGTGCTGCTGTGGCTGCTGATGCCGTTGGCGTTCTTCAGCCTGGCCAAAGGCAAGCTGCCGTCCTACATCATGCCGTGTCTGCTGCCCCTGGCCCTGCTGATGGGCTCGACCCTGGCGGACAAACTCGCTGCCGGCCGTGGCCGTGTGCTGCGGATCAACGGCTGGCTGAATCTGGTGATTGGCGTCGCGGTATTAGTGGCGCTGACGTGGTTTCAACTGAAAAAGCCGGTGTACGAACACGGCGAGGAAACCCTCGGCCTGGTGCTGGTGTTTGCCTTTCTGTTCAGTTGGATCATCGTCAACCTGTTGCAGGCCGTACGCCGCTGCACCTGTGGGCGGCACCGGCGCTCGGCAGCTGGCTGATGGTTGCCCTGCTGCCGGCCGCACTGCCGCATTCGGTGGTCTACAACAAGACGCCGGATCAATTCATCATCGATCACCTGCAGGAACTGCAACCGGCCACCGCGTTGCTGAGCAATGACCTGGGGGCGGCCTCGGCGCTGTCGTGGCGCTTGCAGCGGCCGGACGTGACGCTCTACAACACAATCGGCGAAGTGAAGTACGGCCTCGCTTATCCGGATGCAGGCCATCACAAGGTGGATACCCGGCAAGTCCAGCAGTGGATGAGCGACGCCCGCAAAAAAGGGGCGGTGGGTGTGGTGATGCGCGTTAAAGGTGACGATGAAATTGCCGAAGTTGCATTGCTGCCCACTGACGGTCAGCGCTATGAGCAAGGCAATCTCGTGATTCTGATCTTCCCGCAGGTGGCGCCGTGATCACCCTGCTGTTGTTACTGGTGGCCTGTCTGCTCACCTGTATGGGCCAGGTTTCACAGAAATTTGCTGTAGAAGGCTGGCGCGACCAGCCCGACGGCTGGGCGCTGAAACTGCGCTCACCGTGGCTGTGGGCGGCGCTGGTGTGCCTGGGCCTGGGACTGCTGGTGTGGCTGCTGGTATTGCAGCGCCTTGAAGTCGGTATCGCCTACCCCATGCTCAGCCTGAATTTCGTGCTGGTCACCCTGGTGGCGCGGTTTGTGTTCCATGAAACCATCGACCGTCGTCACTGGCTGGGTGTGCTGCTGGTGATTGGCGGCGTCGTGCTGCTGGGGCGCCAGGTATGAGCCGCGCTCAAGGCTTCGCCCTGGCCCTGGGCAGTGTCGGCCTGGTCAGTGCCGCCCAGTTGGGCATGCGCTGGAGCATGACGCGCTTGCCGCTGCCCAACGAATGGCTCACGCCCGGATTGATCCGGGCGCTTGGCGTGGTGAGCCTGGCGATCTGCCGCCTAGTGCGTTGTCGATGCTCTGCTGGCTCGGCGCACTCAAGCACCTGCCCCTGGGTCGCTGCCTATTCGGCCTGCTGAGCATCAGCTACGCGCTG
>NZ_JADDUM010000272.1 GCF_015163715.1 Pseudomonas cyclaminis | reverse complement strand
GGCTGCCCCCGATGGCGGTGAGTCGGTCACAAATGCATGTGCTGACACTCCCTCATCGGGGGCAAGCCCCCTCCCACAGGAGAATTGTGTCGTACCCAACAACTTCGACCGGACTGAAATTGCCATGACCGAAGACACCATCAAACGCCGCGCCAAAGGCCTGGACCGTGCATTCGACATCCTTGATTTTCTCAAGGAAGTCGGCCAGCCCCTGCGCCCGAATGATATCGCCAGCGGTATCGGCAGCCCCAAATCCACGGTCTACGAATTGGTCGCGTCCCTGCTGGAACGGCGCATCCTGGAAACCGTGGGCAAGGACGTCACGTCTATCTCGGTCGCCAGCTGTACTTCCTCGGCCAGGCGCACCTGCGCCACTTCGACCTGACCCGCGAGGCCGATCACGCCTTGCAGGAAATCGTCAGCCAGACCCACGAAACCGCGCAGATGTGCCTGCTCAATGGACGCAAATACACGGTAGCGCTGATGCGCGAAGGCGAGCGGCATTTCCGGATTTCTTCGGACATCGGCGAAAACGCGCCGATTCCCTGGACCGCCTCCGGGCGTCTGTTGCTGGGGCACCTGAGCGACCAGCAGATCGTCGACCTGATCGACCATGACGATTTCATCCTGCCGGACGGTCAGCGCCTGCCGCTGGAAACGTTCCTTGCGCAGATCCGCCAGGCCACCCTCGATGGGTTCTTTTCCTTCGACAGTGTGGCCGACACCTTTACCCATTGCTTTGCCGCCCCGGTGCGGGACGCGCAGGGCATCAGCATTGCGACCCTGTGCATCGTCGCCCCACGGGCCGATGCGCAAAAAAACTACAACGACTATCGCCGGGTGTTGATCGACAGCGCCAACCACCTGGCCCGTCGCATCAACGAATAGGAGTTTTTCATGTCTGCCATCAACGCCGTTGAAAAAGGCGCCGCCGCCGTCGGTGCCCACCTGGTCCGTGACGTCAGTTTGCCGGCCTTGGTCCTGCATCGCGACGCCCTGGAACACAACATCCGTTGGATGCAGGACTTTGTCAGCAACAGCGGCGCCGAACTCGCGCCCCATGGCAAGACCAGCATGATGCCGGCGCTGTTTCAGCGTCAGATCGCCCAAGGCGCCTGGGGCATTACTCTGGCCAACGCCGTACAGACCCGCGCCGCGTATGCCGGCGGCGTGCGCCGCGTGTTGATGGCCAACCAACTGGTGGGCGCGCCGAACATGGCGTTGATCGCCGACCTGCTGGCCGACCCTGATTTTGACTTCCACTGCATGGTTGATCATCCGGACAACGTCGCCGACCTGGGCCTGTTCTTCGCCGCCCGTGGCCTGCGCTTGAACGTGATGATCGAGTACGGCGTGGTCGGTGGCCGTTGCGGTTGCCGCAGCGAGCAGCAAGTGCGCGACCTGGCCAAGGCCATCAAGGCTCAACCGGCGCTGGCCCTCACCGGTATCGAGGGTTATGAGGGCGTGATCCATGGCGAGCACGCCATCAGCGGCATCCGCGAGTTTGCCGCCAGCCTGGTGCGTCTGGCGGTGGACCTGCAAAACAGCGGCGCTTTCGATTTGGCCAAGCCAATCGTCACCGCTTCGGGCTCCGCCTGGTATGACCTGATCGCCGAGTCCTTTGAGCAACAGAACGCCGCCGGGCGCTTTCTCAGCGTGCTGCGCCCCGGGAGCTATGTGGCCCACGACCATGGTATCTACAAAGAGGCGCAGTGCTGCGTGCTCGACCGTCGTAGCGACCTCCATGAAGGCCTGCGTCCGGCGCTGGAAGTCTGGGCCCATGTGCAGTCGTTGCCTGAGCCAGGTTTTGCAGTCATTGCCCTGGGTAAGCGTGACGTGGCGTACGACGCCGGGTTGCCGGTACCGCTCAAGCGCTACAAGGCCGGTATCGTGCCGGCGCAAGGCGATGATGTGAGCGCCTGCAAGGTTACCGCAGTGATGGATCAGCATGCCTTCATGGTCGTGGCGCCAGGGGTTGAACTGCGCATTGGCGACATCATTTCCTTTGGTACGTCCCATCCATGCCTGACCTTCGACAAATGGCAGGTGGGTTGCCTGGTGGATGAGCAGTTGCAGGTGGTCGAGTCCCTGCACACTTGCTTCTAGACCGCGTCGCTCCTATCGGGGGCAAGCCCCCTCCCACATTGGGGAGGGGGCTTGCCCATGAGGCCATCAGCCCCACCGAGACAGCAGCCATGACCACCCAACCCCGCATCGCCCTCATCGGCGAGTGCATGATCGAACTGCAACACCGCGCCGACGGCAGCCTGCAACAAAGCTTCGGCGGCGACACCCTGAACACGGCGGTGTACCTGCGCCGCGAGCTGGGCGATATCGGCGCGGTGGACTATGTCACTGCCTTGGGCGACGACAGCTTCAGCGACGCCATGTGCCAACAATGGACCGACGAAGGCTTGGGGCTGAGCCTGGTCCAGCGTCTGCCGGGGCGATTGCCGGGCTTGTATTGCATCCAGACCGACGCCCACGGCGAGCGTAAATTCCTCTACTGGCGCAACGAAGCCGCCGTGCGCGACTGTTTCACCACGCCGGCAGCCGAGCCGATCCTGGCGGCGTTACCCCGTTATGACGTGGTGTATTTCAGCGGCATTACCCTGGCGGTACTGGGCGAGATCGGGCGTGAACGCTTGCTGCAAGCGCTGGTCGAAGCCCGCCGCCGTGGCGCCAGGGTGGTGTTCGACAACAACTACCGGCCGCGCTTGTGGGCCACTGTCGAGGCGGCGCGTGTGGCGTATCGCAACGTGTTGGCCGAGGTGGATATCGCCTTGCTCACGGAGGATGACGAGCGCGCGTTGTTTGGTTATGCCGACAGCGAGCAGGTGTTTGCGGCGTATCCGGCGATTGACGAGGTGGTGCTCAAACGAGGGGCGGATGCGTGTTTGATCCGCTGCTATGGCGAGCGCTTTGTCGTGCCGGCGTTGAAGGTCGAGAAGGTAGTGGATACGACAGCGGCCGGGGATTCGTTCAGTGCGGCGTACCTGGCCAGCCGGCTCAAGGGAGGGGCGCCGGAAGAGGCGGCGTTGGCCGGGCATCGGTTGGCGAGCCGAGTCATTCAGGTGCCGGGGGCACTGATTTCAAGAGAGTAAGTGAATGGCCGCCTTTGGCGGATCGGGGGCAAGCCCCCTCCCACAGGAGCCCCCGATAGCGATCTAAAGCCAACCACTCAATCCCGGTAAAACACCTGCACCAAGTGATACCCAAACTTGCTCTTGATCGGCCCGTGAACCACTTTCACCGGTTTCTTGAAAATCACCGCATCGATCGCCCCGACCATCTGTCCCGGCCGCACTTCACCCAGGTCACCGCCGCGCTTGCCGGACGGGCAAGTGGAGTACTTCTTGGCCAGCACATCGAAGGCTTCGCCCTTGGCGATACGCTGCTTGAGTTGTTCGGCTTCTTCGCTGGTTTTCACCAGGATATGACGGGCTTGGGCTTTCATTGGTCTCTACCAGGTGTGCGACGGCGCGCGATTATGCCTGAACTCATTCGACCACGCTGATCATGCTGCGGATTTTAGTCGCCAGCAGGTCGATGGAAAACGGCTTGGCCACCATGTCCATACCGTCTTCCAGGAAGCCCTGGCGCTCGGCGGCTTTTTCGGCGTAACCGGTCATGAATAGCACCCGCAACCCCGGACGGTGCTGGCGCGCGATTTCCGCCAATTGCCGGCCGTTCATGCCCGGCAGACCGACGTCGGTCACCAGCAGGTCCACGCGCAGGTCCGATTCCAGCAGTGGCAACGCGGTGCGTGAATCCGCCGCCTGATGCGCGGTATAGCCCAATTCATCCAGCACATTCACCACCAGCATGCGCACCGCCGGGTCGTCCTCGACCACCACCACGGCTTCACCGGCCAGGGCCACTGGCGCTTCGCTGAGGCTGGCGGGGCGGTTGCTTTCCAGCGCAGTGCCATGCAGGCGTGGCAGGTACAGGCGCACACAGGTGCCCTGGCCGGGTTCGCTCTGGATCGTGACGTGGCCGCCGGACTGCTGGGCAAACCCGTAGATCATCGACAACCCCAGGCCGGTGCCCTGCCGATGGGCTTGGTGGTGAAGAACGGGTCGAACGCCTTGGCGAGGATTTTTGGCGCCATGCCGGTGCCGTTGTCGCACACGCCGAGCATCACGTAGTCGCCGGCCTTGACCGGTTCGAGTGTGGTGATGTCGGTGCCGTCCAGGTAGCTGTTGGCGGTTTCGATCAACAATTCGCCGCCATCGGGCATGGCGTCGCGGGCGTTGATCACCAGGTTAAGCAGGGCGTTTTCCAGCTGGCTGGCGTCGGTGTTGACCGGCCAGATGTCGTGGCCCAGTTGCACCTTGAGCGCGATATGCGCGCCCTTGGTGCGCTGGAACAAGTCCTCCAGGGACGCCACCAATTGGTTGGGGTTGGTGGGGCGACGGTCCAGTGACTGGCGTCGCGAAAACGCCAACAGGCGGTGGGTGAGGGCGGCAGCGCGATGGGCTGACGACACGGCGGCATCGGTAAAGCGCCCGATTTCCTCGCTGCGCCCGGCGGCGATGTAGCGCTGCATCAGGTCCAGGCTGCCGATGATTCCGGTGAGCATGTTGTTGAAGTCATGGGCAATGCCGCCAGTCAGTTGGCCCACCGCTTCCATTTTCTGCGCATGGCGCAGTGCATCTTCAGCGCGCTCACGTTCGAACATCTCGTTTTGCAGGCGCTGGTTGGCCTCGGCCAGGGCCTGGGTGCGCTGGGCCACGCGCTCTTCGAGGTTGTCGTTGAGGTGGCGCAGGGCTTCTTCGGTGAGTTTGCGTTCGGTCTCGTCGATCACAAAGATGTAGAAACCGTTCACCGAGCCGTCATTGCTGAAACGCGGCAAGTACTTCATCAGCGCATGGCGCGGGCGCCCGTCGCGGTGAGGCGTGATGGTCATGAAGCTGCAGGCCTTGCCCTTGAGCGCGGCGGCGATCTTGTCTTCGCGCCCTGCGTACACCTCGTCGCCGAGCACCTCGCGGATGCTCTTGCCGTACAGCTCCTGGGGCGTCATGCCGTACCACTCAAGGTAGGCGCTGTTGTTCAGGCGAAAGCGCTGCTCGTGGTCGACATAGCCGATCAGCACCGGCATCGCGTTGATGATCAGCTGCAACTCGGTCTGGCTTTGGCGCAGGGCCTGCTCGGTGTGCTTGCGCTCGGTCAGGTCCAGTGCGGCGCCGAGGAAACGCGCCGGGCGGCCATTGTGATCCTTGTAACACCGGCCTCGGGCAAAGACCCAGCGCACCTGGCCATCGGCTTGTTGCAGGCGGTATTCCTCGGCGTATTCGGTGCCGTGGGTGATGCAGTGCTTGATGCTGCGCGCCACCGTGCCACGGTCTTCCGGGTGCACGCCATGCAGGTACTCGCTGATGGGCAGCAGGCCCGCGTTGCTGGGGTCGACACCGTGCAGGTAGGCGAAGTGGGCGTCGGCGATAAAGTGGTCTTCGCCGATGTCCCAATCCCAGGTGCCCACGGCGTCGGTCGCCGCCAGTGCAAGCTGCAGCCGTTGCTCGGTGTTGTGCTGGGCCTTGCGGCGCTCGTTGGTTTCGATGGCAGTGACGAGGATACCGGCCACATTGGCGCTTTCATCGCGGATCGGGCTGTAGGTCAGGTCCAGCCAGATTTCCGTGTCGCGATTGTTGCGTTGCAGGACGAAGCGCTGCTCGCTGAAGGTGCGCACCTGGCCACTGAGCACGGCGTCGTAGATCGGGCCGGTAAAGCCTTCCAGCTCGGGCCACGTCTGGTGTGCCGGTTGGCCCATGGCCTCGGGGTGTTTATTGCCGGCCAGCGCCGCGAAGCCGTCGTTGTAGAGTTGGGTGAGCTGGCTGCCCCACAGCAGGAGCATCGGCATCGGCGAATGGATAACGATATCGACCGCTGTGCGCAGGCTTTGCGGCCAGTCATTGGCCTCACCGAGCGGGCTTCGTGCCCAGTCCAGCCGCGCAATCAATGCGGCGGCTTCGCTGCCGGTGGATGTTCCTTTCATAAAAAGCCCTGAGCGTAACGCTTTGAAAAATGACAACACCCATTATCCCGTGAGTCGGGAACGGGTGACTACCCCCCGAAAAATAGCATGCATTCGGAGTTTGTCTTCAAATGAGTACCTCAGCGCTGAAACCTTTCATCTTCACGCCAGTTCCGCGCGGTCGCGAAACTGCTCCAGTGCCTGCGGGTTGGCCAGGGCGTCGGTGTTCTTTACCGGCTCGCCATGCACCACGTTGCGCACCGCCAATTCAACGATCTTGCCGCTGATGGTGCGAGGGATATCGGTGACAGCCAGGATTTTGGCCGGCACATGGCGCGGGGTGGTGTTGGCGCGGATGACCTGGCGGATCTGCTGCTGCAGGGCCTCATCCAGCTCGACGCCCTCATCGAGGCGCACAAACAGCACCACGCGCACGTCGTCCTGCCAGCGTTGGCCGATGGCGAGGCTCTCCAGCACCTGCGGGATTTTTTCCACTTGGCGATAAATTTCCGCCGTACCGATGCGCACGCCGCCGGGGTTGAGCACGGCGTCGGAGCGGCCATGGATCAGCAGGCTTCCGTTCGGGCGTTGCTCGGCGTAGTCGCCCTGGGCCCACACGCCGGGGAACTGGCTGAAATAAGAGGCGCGCAGCTTCTTCTGGTCCGGGTCGTTCCACAAGCCGATGGGCATGGCCGGGAAGTGCCGGGTGCACACCAACTCGCCTTTTTCGCCGATCAACGGTTGGCCCCGGTCGTCCCACACCTCGATGGCCATTGCCAGGCTCTTGCACTGCATTTCGCCACGGCGCACCGGCAGCACCGGGTTGCCGATCACAAAGCAGGACACGATATCGGTGCCGCCGGACATCGACGACAGGCACAGCTCGCCCTTGATCTCGCGGTACACGTAGTCGTAGCTCTGGGGCGACAGCGGCGAACCGGTCGAAATCAACCCCTTGAGGCTGCCCAGGTTGTGACTCAGGCGCGGTTGCAGGCCGGCCTTTTCCAGGGTGGCGAGGAATTTGGGGCTGGTGCCGAATACGCTGATCTTTTCGGCATCAATCAGGTCGATCAAGCGCTCGGGGCCCGGATGAAAGGGCGAGCCGTCGTACAGCACCGCCGTGGCGCCGATGGCCAGCACCGATACCAGCCAGTTCCACATCATCCAGCCGCAGGTGGTGTAGTAGAACAGGCAGTCTTCGCGGGACAGGTCGGCATGCAGGCCGTGTTCCTTGAGGTGCGTGAGCAACACGCCGCCGGTGCTGTGGATGATGCATTTGGGCACGCCGGTGGTGCCGCTGGAGTAGAGGATGTAGAGCGGATGGTCGAACGGCACCGCGACAAAATCGGGCTCGCCGCCGGATTGGTAAAAAGCATTCCATAGCGCAACGTTTGCCTGGGTGCGGTAGTCCTCGACCTGCGCCTCGGGCCGCGCATACGGCACGATAATCAACTGCTCCAGGGACGGCAGCCGTTCGAGGATTTCATTGAGCTTGGCGCTCTGGTCGATGGTCTTGCCGGCGTACTGGTAACCGGCGCAGGTGATCAGCACCTTGGGCTCGATCTGGCCGAAGCGGTCGATCACGCCTTGGGTGCCGAAGTCCGGCGAGGAGCACGACCAGATGGCCCCCAAGCTGGTGGTGGCGAGCATGCCCACCAGGGTCTGCCAGGTGTTGGGCATGCATGCGGCGACGCGGTCACCCTGGCGGACACCGGCTGCCCGCAGGCTTTTTTGCAGGCCGGCGACGTGTGCGGCCAGTTCGGCATAGGTGAGTTGTTCGCGCTGGCCGTCTTCGCTGATGGCGACGACCGCTGGATGAGCATCGCGACGGCGCAGCAAGTGCTCGGCAAAATTCAGGGTCGCGCCGGGGAACCACTGGGCGCTGGGCATCTCGGTGCTTTCGATCAGCGTGGTGGTGGGCGGGCTGCGAAACTGCACGTCGAAGAAGGCGACGATGGCCTGCCAGAAGTCCGGGCGCTGGTCGATGCTCCATTGGTGCAGCGCGGGGTAGTCGGCCAGTTGCAAGGTGTGGCGATCATTGATGAAGCGACGGAACTGGTCCATCCGCGTGTGGCGGATGCGTTCGGGTGAGGGTTGCCAGAGGATGTCGGACATCAGCAAGGTCTCTTGTTCTTATAAAAATCTAACCGTCAACATAGATCAACTGTGTCTGGGGCTATTGGGCCAGCCAGCCGCCATCGATGTTCCAGGCGGCACCACGCACCTGCGCGCCGGCTTCGCTGCACAGGAACAACACCAACTCACCCAGCTGCGGCGGCGTCACGAATTCCAGCGAGGGCTGTTTCTCCGCAAGCAGATCATGCTGCGCCTGTTGCGGGTCCACGCCAGTGGCGATGCGATCATCAATCTGCTTCTGCACCAGCGGTGTCAGCACCCAGCCCGGGCAAATCGCATTGCAGGTCACGTTGCTGGTGGCCGTCTCCAGGCCCACCACCTTGGTCAAGCCGATCACGCCGTGCTTGGCTGCCACATAGGCCGCCTTGCCCACCGACCCGACCTGGCCATGCACCGAGGCGATATTGACGATACGTCCCCAGCCCTTGGCCTTCATGCCCGGCAGGCTCAAGCGGGTGCTGTGGAACACCGAGGACAGGTTGATGGAGATGATCGAGTCCCAGCGTTCAGCCGGGAAGTCTTCCACGGCTGCCACATGCTGGATGCCGGCGTTGTTGACCAGGATGTCCACGCCGCCGAATTCACGTTCGGCGTAGGCGATCATGTCGGCGATCTGCGCCGGGTCGCTGACGTCCGCCGGGTGGTGGCCCACCTTGCCGCCAAATGCCTGGACCTGGGCGACCACTGCGCTGGCGTCGCCGAAGCCGTTGAGGATCAGGTTGGCGCCGGCCTTGGCCAGGCTCAGTGCAATCCCCAGGCCGATGCCGCTGGTGGAGCCGGTGACCAGGGCGGTCTTGCCATTCAAAGTCGTCATGAAAACCTCACACAATGCCGGTGGCGTAGAAAGTACCGATCACCACGAAGACCGCGAGGGTCTTGATGATCGTGATGCCGAAAATGTCCTTGTAGGCTTCGCGGTGGGTCAGCCCGGTGACTGCCAGCAAGGTGATCACCGCGCCGTTGTGGGGCAGGGTGTCCATGCCGCCGCTGGCCATGGCCGCGACCCGGTGCAGCACTTCAAGGGGGATATTGGCCGCATGGGCCGCGAAATGAAGCTCTCGGACATGGCCGCCAGGGCGATGCTCATGCCGCCCGACGCGGAACCGGTGATACCGGCCAGCAGGGTTACGGTAATCGCTTCGTTGACCAGCGGGTTGGGGATGCCCTTGAGCCAGTCCGCCAGTACGAGAAAGCCTGGCAGCGAGGCAATCACTGCACCAAAACCATATTCCGAGGCGGTGTTCATCGCCGCCAGCAATGCGCCGCTGACCGCACTTTTACTGCCCTCGGCCAGCTTGCTTTTGATCGCCGCCCAGCCAAACACCAGCACCATGATGATCCCTACCAGTAGCGCGGCCTGCACCGCCCAGATCGCAGTGAGCTTGGCGATGTCGGTGGTCACCGGTGTGCTCATGCCTGGCAGGCTGAGGCTGTGGGTCTTGCCGTACCACTGCGGGATCCAGTGGGTGAACAGCAGGTTCATCACGCCCACCAGGATCAGCGGCGACAGCGCGATCCACGGGTTGGGCAGGGTCAGGTTCTCGGCGGTTTCCGGCTCGTTGCGCAACTCGGTGCCGTAGCCTTCGCCGGCGCGCTGGGCCTTGTTGCGTTGGCGCGCCAGGTACAGCATGCCGGCGCAGAACACGAAGATGGTGCCGATCAAACCCAGCCACGGCGCGGCCCAGGCGGTGGTGTTGAAGAAGGTGCTGGGGATGATGTTCTGGATCTGCGGCGTGCCCGGCAGGGCGTCCATGGTGAACGAAAACGCGCCGAGGGCGATGGTCGCCGGGATCAGGCGCTTGGGAATATTGCTCTGGCGGAACATCTCCGCCGCGAACGGGTACACCGCAAATACCACCACAAACAGCGACACGCCGCCGTAGGTGAGCAGGGCGCAGACCAGCACGATCACCAGCATCGCCTGGCGCGTGCCGAGCAGACGGATCGCGGCCGCCACGATAGAGCGCGAGAAGCCCGACAGCTCAATCAGCTTGCCGAACACTGCACCCAACAGGAACACCGGGAAATACAGTTTGATAAAACCGACCATTTTCTCCATGAACACCCCGGTAAACGCAGGGGCGACGGCGGACGGGTCGGTGAGCAAGACAGCGCCGAGGGCGGCAATGGGGGCAAACAGGATAACGCTATAGCCACGGTAGGCAGCCAGCATCAGCAACGCGAGCGCTGCCAGGGCAATGATCACACTCATGGTGTGTCTCCATCGGATTGTTATTGTTGTGGGGTGGTGCTTTGGAGAAGGGCTATAGCGAGATGCGTGCCAAATCTTCAACTCATTGAAAATAAAGAATATTTAGTGAGTTTGTAGGGGGATTTTCAATTTTGTTCTCAATATCGAGACTTGTAGAGATCAAATGTGGAGGGCTTGCCCCGATAGCGGCGTA
>NZ_JADDUM010000271.1 GCF_015163715.1 Pseudomonas cyclaminis | reverse complement strand
TCACCACAGAAGCCCGCTCACCACAACAGCGCGTTTGACATAGATTCCGCATTCACTGGAAGTTTTGTAGATACCTATGCTCATGAGGGCTGGCCTTTGTTCTAGTCAGGTTGAGCCTGCGGGATGGGCGCTCTCCAGGCCATCATCATTGATGGCGGGAATATCAGTCGACCGCCCACCAGCGTGGCAACAACTGACGGACCCGTGCCTCGCCGAAGCGGTCATCGATCAGCATCACCACACCCTGATCCTGCTGACTGCGGATCACCCTGCCCGCGGCCTGCACCACTTTCTGCACGCCGGGATACAGATAGGTGTAGTCGTAACCGGCTCCGAAGATCGCCCCCATACGCAGCTTTATCTGTTCGTTGACCGGGTTCAGTTGTGGCAGGCCGAGCGTCGCGATAAAGGCGCCGATCAACCGTGCGCCAGGCAAGTCGATACCTTCGCCGAAGGCACCACCAAGCACCGCAAAGCCGATGCCCTGGCTGTGTTCGGTAAACTGATCGAGAAAGGCTTGGCGTTCGGCCTCCGCCATGCCCCGGGATTGCTGCCACAGCGCGATCCGTGGGTGTCGCTCGGCGAGCAACTGCGCCACTTGTTGCAGGTAGTCAAAACTTGAGAAAAACGCCAGGTAGTTGCCCGGTTGCTGCGCAAACTGGCGGGCAATAAGCTCGACGATGGGCGCCAGCGAGGCTTGGCGATGCACAAAACGGGTGGAGATTTCATCGACAATGCGCACGCGCAATTGCTCGGCCTTGAACGGCGACTCCACATCAATCCACGCGGTATCCGTCGGCAGCCCAAGCAGGTCGGCGTAATAGTGCCGTGGGCTCAAGGTTGCAGAAAACAGCACGCTGCTGCGGGCAGCCGTCAGCCGGGGGCGGATGAATTCAGCGGGCACCACATTGCGCAGACACAGGGTTGAACTGCTGCGCTTGCCGTTGAGTTGGCGTTTGCTGATGTCGAAGATGAAGTGCTCATTGAACAGCTCGGCGACCTTGGCAAATTGCAGGGCTTCGAAGTAGAAGGCCTGCAGCTCGCCGTTGAGGGCTTCGGGGTGGTCGTTGAAGTAATCACCCATGGCGCTGGCGCACAGACTCAAGGCCTGGAGCAGTTTTTCCGGGCGGGCGGCGTAGGCCTGGTAAGGCGCGAGCTGGTCCTTGTGCAGGGCGTTCCATTCGCGGTTCAGGCGCTGCAAGGGTTTCTTCAGCGGCTCGGGGGCGCAGTCGCGCAGGGTCTTGAGGCTGTATTGATCGAGGCTGGCGCTGTACATCGAGCGCCCACGTTCTACCAGGTTGTGGGCTTCGTCCACCAGCACGGCGGCGCGCCATTGGTTGAGCTGGGCGAGCCCGAACAGCATGGCGCCAAAGTCAAAATAGTAGTTGTAGTCGGCGACCACCAGGTCGGCCCAGCGCGCCATTTCCTGGCTGAGGTAATAGGGACAGACGTCATGGGCCAGGGCAACCTCGCGCAGGTTGCGCTGGTTGAGCAGGCTTATCTTGGACGCAGCACTGCGCGCAGCGGGCAGACGGTCGTAGAAACCCTTGGCCAACGGGCATGAATCACCGTGGCAGGCCTTGTCCAGGTGTTCACAGGCTTTGTCCCGCGCCACCAGTTCGAGCACACGCAGTTGCAGGCCGGGGCTGCTGGTGAGCAGCACCTGTGACGCATCGAGGGCGAGCTTGCGACCGGGGGTCTTGGCGGTGAGGAAAAACACCTTGTCCAGTTGCTGCGGCGCCAGGGCCTTGAGCAGCGCAAAGATTGTGCCGATGGTCTTGCCGATGCCGGTGGGGGCCTGGGCCATCAGGCAACGGCCGGTGCTGACGGCCTTGTACACCGACTCGGCCAATGTGCGTTGGCCGGGGCGAAAGTCGGCATGGGGGAAACTCAAGGCCTGTGCGGCTGCGTTGCGCGCTTCGCGGTGCTGCATTTCCTGTTGGGCCCAGCCGAGGAAGAGTGCGCATTGCTGGTTGAAGAACGCCTGCAGATCGGCCGCCTGAAAGCGTTGATTGAGCAGGGTCTCACCCTCGCCGACGATATCGAAGTACACCAGCGCCAGGTCGATTTCGCCCAATCCCAACTTCTGGCACATCAGCCAGCCGTACACCTTGACCTGGGCCCAATGCAGTAGCCGATGGTTGGCCGGCTGGGCATCAAGGTCGCCGCGATAGGTTTTGACTTCTTCCAGGCGGTTGGCATCGGGATCGTAGCCGTCTGCCCTGCCCCGTACCCTGAGTTGCTGGTAATCGCCCTCCAGAGCGACTTCGTTCTGGTAGTGCGCACTGCGGCGCGAGGCAACCGTGCGGTGGCCGACAATGCCTTCCTGGGCGCTGGGCGACGGGGTAAAGCGCAGGTCAAGATCGCCGACCTTGGCCGTGAACTCACACAGTGCACGCACGGCCACGCTGTAGCTCAAGCCGGTTGCTCCGCCCAGCGCACGTAGCAGACGGTGACTGGCATCTGGTGCTCGCCACAAAATTCCAGCCAGCGCAGTTGATTGTCTTGCAGGCGGTCACCAGGGCCTTTGACTTCGATCATGCGGTAGGTTTTTTGCGCTGGCCAGAACTGGATCAGGTCCGGCATGCCGGCGCGGTTGGCGCGGATGTCCAGCAGCAGGCGCTCGAACCAGTAGCGCAGGTGGTCGGCGGGCAGGCATTCGAGGGCCTGCTCCAACAGGTCTTCACTGAGCAGGTTCCAGAACACGAAGGGCGACTGAATGCCCCACTTATCGGCGTAGCGCTGGCGAATCAGGCGTTTGTACTGCTCACCCTGCAATTGCTCGAAACATGCGGCGAACAGCGGCGCGCGGCGTTGGTGGAAATCGTCGCTGTGCAGGTCCGCCGGACCGCGCTGGAACGGGTGGAAAAACGCCCCCGGCAGCGGTGCGAAGATCGCGTCCCAGCAAAGCAAGCCGAACAGCGAATTGATCAGGCCGTTTTCCACGTAATGCACCGGTGCATCGGGCTCGCTCAAATGTGCCTGGACGCAGTACTCCACCGACATCACCGGTTCCGGCAAGGCCAGTTCCAGGTCCAGGCGCGAAACTTCCCTCGGTTTCAGCTTCGGTAGCCTGGGTTCCCCAAGCTTGCGGCGCAGGCGAGGCATGACGCGCAACAGGTGTTGCTGCTCGGCCGCACTTTCCGGTGCCTGTTGCGCGTCACTCGCCAGGGCCATGGCCTGGGCGTAGTGCTCCTGGCGCTCCAGCACACGGATCAGTCGCGCACGAGCGCCAGGATAGGCGCAGGTGCGGTAGATCTGCTCGGCCAACGCCAGCTCCGCGCTGCGCTCGCAATACTGCCCCAGTTGGAACAACAGCTTGGCCCGGCGTTTTTCCAGCCAGGGGTTGTCGGTGCTCAGCGTGGCCACCTGCGCCAGTACGTCGTGCAGCGCTGCGCCGGTTTCAAAGGCGTGCTGGCATTGGTGCAGGAACAGCACGCCGTGCACGTCATCACGGCTGCGCAAGCCACGGGATTCAGCGCAGAACGCCACTTTTTCGTAGGTGTAGATACCCAGGTCCGCCAGCACAAACTCCGACCAATCCTGGTGCAGATTGCCGAAGAACATCAGGCGCAGGCGGTCACACAGGTCCATCACCGTGAGGCTGTACAGCGGTTCGGCCAGCGCCGGGCACCATTGGGCAAAGCTGCGGGTTTCGCTGAACTGCGCCGTCAGGCCCTCAAGCCAGTCGGCCTTGTTGCCCTTGGGTTGGTCGATCCAGGGCTTGAACGTGCTGAGGATTTCGCCTTTTTGCAGCAACGCGAACACCTCTTCAAAGGCCAGCGGGCATTGATCGTCAACCCAGCCCAATGCCCGCAATGGCCTTGCAGCGGCGTGGGTACAGCCGACCTCCTGGTAGCTGAGTTTGCCAGCACGAAAATGCACACCCTTGCGCATCACCATGCGCACCAACAACGCCTGGGACGGCTGCGCCAAGCTGTCGAATTGCTGAATGAAATGCTGTTCGTCAGGTTCCAGCAAGTCGGCATAGCGCTGCCCCAGCCAATGCAGGACCTGGCGGAAGTTATGCAGGTAATAGAGCGGATCTTCGAGGGGGTTGGCCATGGCGCAAGCGAGTCAAATACTGGTTATGCATACAGAGTGCCGTCCCTGCTGCTGTGTTGCAATCGGTAATAGATAAATGGCTCACGCAACTTTTTGTATAAAAGTGATCAGATGGGGGAGTCGATGGCGTAACATTTATGGCCCGCAGCCTCTGGCGCGGGACTTTTTCAGGGTTAACGGTAAGGGTTATGAACATGAAGAATTTGGGTCTGCCACTGGTTGCACTCACTTTTCTGGTATTGGCCGGTTGCGCGACGCAAACCGTAGTGACGCTGCAAAACGGCACGCAGTATTTGACCCAGGACACGCCAAACGCCAAGACCGCCGACGGCTTTTACGAGTTCACTGACATCGCCGGCAAGCGCGTCCGCGTCAAAGCCGACGATGTGGCGACGGTGCGCAAGGAAAAATGATTGCCCATTTCCAACACTGAACAAAATTGACTGACCCACCGCTTTCGGGGGCAAGCCCCCTCCCACATTTGATTGGAGTGGAATACGGTCAAACCTGTGGGAGGGGGCTTGCCCCCGATGGCGGTCTTCCAGTCAACATCTGCATTGACTGAGCCACTGCCATCAGGGCCAGGCCCGCCCCCATTCCCACTTAAGCGATAGTGATCCCCTCCCCTGACAACCCAACCACGCCCACCAGCGTCACCGAATCCCCGCCAAAACTGATGACCGTATCCCCGCCCACCACCTTGGCGTGATCCCGATAATCGCCACCGCTCTGCACGTCCGTGAACACCAATTTATCCGTCGGCTGATAGCCAATCACCCGGTCCTGGCCAAACTGCCCGCTGAATAAAAACGTGTTGTGCCCGCTGCTGTCGCGGATCGTGTCATTGCCCTTGCCGCCTTCGATAAAGTCCGCGCCCTTGCCGCCCTGGATCAGGTCGTTGCCATCGCTGCCGATGATGAAGGTGTTGCCCTTGTGCGTTTCGGCGTTGCGGTTGAGGTCCTGCACCCAGGTGGTGGCCCGCGCTGGGTCTGACAGGTTGGCGACGATAATCGTCGAGTCGCGGGTCATCTGTTCATAGAATCCGGAATCGAGGATGCGCGTCATGCCGTCGCCATACCCGGTGGGCAAATGGGAGATCCAGGTCGGCAGGTTGGTGATGGAGTACGGCAGTACATTCCACAGCGTCGAGGCGTAATGGTCGTTGAAGCTGACGATATTGTCGGTGGTGGATTCATGGGGCTTGTCATGTACGCCCAACGACGACCAGTTGAAGGATGAACCGTCCAACGCACGGAAAACCGGGTCGTTTTCATAGCCGATATTGAGCACCTTGTCCCCGCTGCTCTGGGTCGGCGAGGCGTAGGCCACGTAGTTGGCGTCCTGGTAGAAGCCCGCCCATTTGCCGGTGCTCAAATCGGCCATGCTGTTGACCGCCAAACCACCCAGGCTGTGCCCGCTGACCACCACATCGTGGCCGCTGAGCCCGTGGGCACTGGCGTAGTCGGCGACGTTCTTGAGCAAGCCGCCGAACGCTTCGCCTGCGTAGTTTTTCGCATAGTCCTTGGGGCCCAGGGCGGCGAGCACGTCACTGATCAAGTCGCCAATGGAGTCGCTGATCAGGCTTTCCCGTGGGCCGGATGTACCGCGAAAACCAATGCCGATTTCCAGCAGCTTGCCTGCATCGTCGTACTTGCCCAGTACTTCGACCTGGGCCGTGGTGTAGCCGGCTTTTTCGCCAAAGAACGTGCCCCTGGCGTCGACCTTGCCGGTGTAGCCCAAGGTGCTCGCACTGATCGGCGTCCAGCCGGCCTTTTGCACCGCCTCCAGGGCGGCTTTTTCTGAGTCCGGGTTCCAGGGAATACCGGGAATCACGCCCTGGGAGTCGCTGCTGCCGAGCAATGCGCCGACCAAGGTGGCCGGCAGACCGAATCCCAGCCCGTTGTGCTGATAGCCCACGGCAAAGCCGTTATCCAGGTTGTGGTAGGAATACAGCGTGATCGCCATGGCATCGGCGAACAGCGCTTTGGAGCCCTCGGTGCCGAGGTTTTTATAATCAAAGACACCCATGGTATTGCCTCTCTTGTTGTTGGAATTGGCGAGAAAACCCATTAATGCGCTGCAGGCCCGAACGCTTCGTCCACCTTTGCCAGGTCGGTGTCGCGCAGGTTACCGGCGTAGTAATGCAACTTGGTCCAGGCCATCAGGTAGTCGTAACGCGCCTGGGCCAGGTCGCGGCGGGTGCTGTAGAGCTGCTGCTCGGCATTCAACGCATCGAGGTTGACCCGCTCACCGCCGAGGATGCTCTGCTGGGTCGACACCACCAGCGCTTCGGCAGAGGACAGCGCTTTCTGATAAGCACGCAACTTGCTTACGCCGGACAGGCACGCACTGAACTGGCGACGCAATTCGATCAAGGTTTCACGTGTCTTGCCCTCCAGCTCGTACTCGGCCTGCTCCATGGCGCGGCTGGCCTGGCGCGTGGATGCCGAGACCCCCCCACCGGCATACAACGGCACGCTGACTTCCACGCCAATGGTGTTGGTGTCATAGCGCTGGTTGTAGGTGTTGCCGCTGTCGGACTCCTGCTGGCGTGAGCTGGCGTACGCCGTGACCTTGGGCAGATGCCCGGCGCGGTTGCGCTCCACTTCATAACGCGCCACTTCCAGGGCCTGGCGCTGGGAGGCGAGCGTGGGGTTATTGCTGATCGCCAATTCGTGCCACGTGTCGTAGTTGGCCGGGCTCAAGGTGAACGCGGCGAACCCCTGGTTCAGCGGCGCCAGGTCGTGGATGTTGACGCTCTGCACGCCGATCAAGGCGCCCAGCTCCCTCAATGACGCGTCCTGTTCGTCAAGCGCCTCGATCTCTTCGGCGGTGGCCAGCTCGTAGCGCGACTCGGCTTCAAGAATATCGGTACGGGTGCCCTCGCCTTGCTGGAACAGGTGCCGGTTCTGCTGGAACTGCTGCTCGAAGGCCTTCTTCTTGGCGCGGGCGATGTCGATCTGGTCCTGGGCGAACAGCGCCTGGGTGTAATAGGTCAACACCCGCACCAGCAACGCCTGGCTCTTGTCGCGAAAACTTTCGTCGGCAAACAACGCCTGGGCCACGCCCTTGCGGTAGTTGGCGTAGGCCTCGTAGTCGAACAGCGGCTGTTGCAGGCTGAAGGTGGAGCCGTAACTGTTGTAGTTGCGGTCGTCGTGATAATTGCCGCCGCGCCCGTCAGGCAACGTGGCCTGGGAATTGTTGCGCCCCTTGTTGTAGTTATAGGACAGCTTGGGCAGCAGCCCGGCGCGGCCGATGGTGCGGTTTTCCAGGCCGGCGTCACGCTCCTTGATCGCGCCGAGGAACACCGGATCGTTGCGCAAGGCTTGCTCGTAAACATCGAACGGGCCCATGGCGGCGTGGGCGCTGGTGCAACTCAACAGCACGGCGAAGAACACAGGTTTCATGTTCATTCCTCAGTCAACGCGGAGCCGGCGCGATCCAGCAACGGTTTGAACAGGTAGTTGAGCAACGAACGTTCACCGGTGCGCACGAACATCTCGGCAGGCATGCCGGGCTTGATCACCAGGCCGTGGAGTTTTTCCAGCGCCGCCTCGCTCACAGTCGTACGCAACACGTAATAGGGCGCGCCGGTTTTCTCATCGAGCATCTGGTCGGCCGAGATCAGGCTGACCTCCCCCGGCACACGTGGTGTGCGGCTCTGGTTGAAGGCGGTGAACAGAATATCCACCGGCAAGTGCGTGCCGACCTTGTCCACCAGATGCACCGGCAGATGACCTTCCACTTCCAGGCGCGTGCCTTGGGGCACGATCTCCAGCAGGGTTTCACCGGCACGCACCACCGCACCCTCGGTGTGCACGCCAAGGTTGACCGCGATGCCGTCGGCCGGTGCGTTGATTTCGCTGTGTTGCAGGTCGAACCCGGCGGAGGTCAGTTGTTGTTCCAGGGTCAGGCTGCGCAGTTGCGCGTCGGCCAACTGGCTGCGCACTTCCTTCTGGTACTCCTCGCTGTGCTGCTGCAACTTGAGGCGTGACTCGACGATGCCCTGCTCCACCCGGCCACTTTCACCGGCATTCTGCGCCAGGTCCTGTTGCACCTGGGACAATTGGCGCTGGTACTCCATCAGCCGGTTGCGCGGGATGTAGCCGTTGTCGGCCAAGGGTTGCAGGTTGCTCAGTTGATCACGCAGGGATTGCGCCTGGGCGGTCAGGTCGCTGCGGGCACGGCGCATACCGCCGAGTTGCGCGGTGGCGCCGTCGATATTCGCACGAATGCCGGCCTGTTCACGGGCAAAGGCCTCGCGACGGCTGCTGAACAATTGGCGCTGGCCTTCCAGCACCAACGCCAAGGCGGGATCGGGATGGCTGCTCAGCTCGGCAGGAAAGGTGATGCTGGCGTGGTTATCACGCTCGCTCTGCCAGCGCGCCACACTGGCCCAGGCCATGCGGTATTGGGCTTGCAGCGAATGCACGTCGGCCTGGTTCTGGGTCTGGTCCAGCCGGAACAGTGGCTGGCCTTGTTTCACCCGCTCGCCTTCACGCACCAGGATACGGCTGACCACACCGGGGCTGAGGGTTTGCACGGCCTTGCGCTTGCCGGACACCACCACCGTACCTTGCACCGGGATGCCTTGATCGAGCGGCGCGAGGCTGGCCCACAGGAAAAAACCGCCAGCGCCGACCACCGTCAGCAGCCAGCCCATACGGGCAAAAAAACCGGCGTCGCGCTCTTTGAAGGGTTGTTCGAAAGTGATACTGCTCATGCGCCTGGATTCCTTCCCGCTTGGTACTGACGACTGAAACTGACGCCGGGTTTGTCTTTCGGCGCTTCCTGCTGGCCGGACAAGGCACGCAGCACCTCTTGGCTCGGTCCGTACGCCTGCAAACGGCCTTCGTTGAGCACCAGCAACTTGTCGGCCTGGGCCAATGCCGACGACCGATGGGTCACCAGCACCACGCTGCTGCCTTGGGCCTTCATCTGCACGATGGCGCTGGCCAAGGCAGCTTCGCCCACGGTGTCGAGGTTGGAGTTGGGTTCATCCAGCACAATCAAGCGTGGCCCGCCATACAGCGCACGGGCCAGGGCCACGCGCTGTTTCTGCCCGCCGGACAGGCCGCCGCCGTTGTCGCCGAGTACCGTGTCGTAGCCTTGGGGCAGGCGCAGGATCAGTTCATGCACGCCGGCTTGTTGTGCCGCCTTGACGACAAGCTCGGGGTCGGCCTCGCGAAAACGCGCGATGTTGTCGGCGATGCTGCCGCTGAACAGCTCAATGTCCTGAGGCAAGTAACCGATATACGGGCCCAGGTCGTCGCGGTCCCAGCGATGAATGTCGGCGCCATCCAGCCGCACGGTACCGGCCAGGGTTGGCCATACACCCACCAGCACGCGGGCCAGGGTGGATTTGCCGGAACCCGAGGCGCCGAGCACGCCCAGCACTTCGCCGGCGCCGAGTTGAAGCTGACCTGATGCAGAGTGGTCATGCGCCGTCCGGGCGGGCCGGCGCTGACCTGTTCGAGGCTGATCTGGCCCTTGGGTGCCGGCAATTTCATCTGCTCCACTTCTGGCGGGAACTCGCGCAGCAACTCATCCAGGCGCTGATAGGCCAGCTTGGCCGAACTCCATTGCTTCCACACGGCAATCAACTGGTCGATGGGGCTGAGCACACGGCCCATCAGGATCGAACCGGCAATCATCATCCCCGCCGTCATATCGCCCCGGATCACCAGCAATGCGCCCAGGCCCAGCACCAGGGACTGCAAACACAGGCGCAGGGATTTACTCAGGGAGGTGATCACCGAGCCGGTATCGCTGGCGGTGTTCTGCAAGCCGAGGAACTGCGAATGCACGGCAAACCAGCGCTTGCGCAACGCGCCGAGCATGCCCATGGCCTGGATGGTCTCGGCATTGTGCAAATGGCTGGTGGCCAGTTGGGTCGATTGCTGGGAGAAACCGCTGGCCTCGCCCAAGGGTTTCTTGGTCAGGTATTCGTTCAGGCACGCCAGGCCGATCAGCAACACCGCGCCGGCGGTGGCCAACACCCCGAGCCACACGTTGAACAGGAAAATCACAAACAGGTAGATCGGAAACCACGGCGCATCAAAAAACGCGAACAGCGCCGGCCCGGTGATGAATTGGCGGATATGGGTCAGGTCGCCCAGGGATTGCCCGGCATGCCCCTGGCCGCGTTGCAGGTTGCGCTCGAACGCGGCCTTGTACACGCGCAAGTTGAAACGCCGTTCCAACTGGCTGCCGATACGGATCACGATAAAACTGCGGATCACTTCCAGCGTGCCAATAAAGGCAAAGAAGCCCACGACCATCAGCGTCAACATCACCAGGGTGGTTTCATTCTGGGAGGACAGCACGCGGTCGTACACTTGCAGCATGTAAATCGACGGCACCAGCATCAACAGGTTAATCAATGCCGTGAAGCAGCCAATACTGATCAAGATGCTCTTGTATTCACCCAGCGCCTTGAATAAGGGCGCAACCGCAGAGGGCTTGGCCATATGTTCTGATCTTCCTTGAGCCAAATTGCGCGCATAAGTTGCCCGAACCCCGAATAAAGGCCGGTCAACTAATAAAATCGAGTTATAAACTTATAGCGATAACTAAGGCATACGTTTTAATTCAACCACCGCACCGGATTTAGTGCGGGCTTGATAGTCGCCGTCTTTCTGGCGATTCAAATGCGTGATACCGCTGCCTTCGGCGTTGAACAGCCAGATGCCGTCTGGTGTGGGCGACCAGGTCAACGGTGTGTCCCCCAGCCATTGCGCGGCACAGGCCACATCACCGCTCAAGCCGTTGGCCTGTTCGAGCAGGTCGAGGGCGCAGACCTGATCCTGCTGGTGCAACTGCCAATGCCCGGCCAATTGGGCGCTGGAGGGTAAAACAAGACTGCTCGCCATTGCGTGGGCTCCTGCCGACACGAACATCACCTGCAACACGCAGGCGATCAAGTTGAAAAAACGCTGCATCTTCACGCTCCATCCTGGAGGCGCGACGCCGAAACGCCGCGCCTTTGTATCACGCCACGATGTCGCTGACGGCTGCCTGGCCTACGGTGGTGACGAGGAAATCCGCCACGCCGTGCCCGGAGAAGTCGACGGCCAGCGTACCCAGGTTGGTGCCCGCTGCGTAGGTCAATACCGCGTCGCCGGCATGTCCGGTGAACGCATTGACGAAGGTCAGGCCTGCGCCTTTGGTGATGCCGCTGAGGTCGATCTTGTCCGAACCCGAGGTGAAGTCAAAGATCTTGTCTGCCGCCCCTGGCTTGGAATCGGAGCTGGCACCGAACACAAAGGTGTCGCTGCCGGCGCCGCCCCACAGTTGGTCCGCACCGCCAGCGCCATAGATCAGGTCGTTGCCGGCCCCACCCTTGATGACGTTGGCAGCGTTGTTGCCGATGATCAGGTCGTTGCCTGCACCGCCGAAGGCGTTCTCGATGGTCACGCCCTTGGCGATGGACACGTTGCCCACCAGGCCACCCACGTCGGAGAACGAGGCCTCATTGAGGTTGATCTTCTGGTTCTGGGTGAAACCGGAGAAGTCCAGGGTGTCATTGCCACCGCCGTCCCACACCGAGAACACCAGCTTGTCGGCGTTGGAGGTGGCGCTGAGGAAATCACGCCCGGTATTGGAGTTGAAGCCGTAGGTGGTGTCGCCGGCGCGGGTGTTGTAGTTGGCGCCGTAGAGCTTCTGGATCGCCGCGATGTCGTCGATCAGCGGGCCGGAAGCATAGGCCTCGACGCCGCCTTTGCTGAAGTTCTGGTTGGTGTTGCTCTCGCTCCAGTAACTCATGAGGCTGTAGCCGCGCGTGTCCTGTCCATAGGTCGCGTCGTTGTAGGTCGGCGCGCCTTCGCCGGCGTTGTAGTCGCCAGGGTGAGCCAGGCCGAGGGTGTGCCCGATTTCGTGGGTCAGGGTCTGCCGGCCGTAGTTGTTCAGGTCCGGGGTCTTGTTCGGCGTGTAGCTGTTGTTGGTCAGGTACCACGAGGTGCCGTCGTAGCCTGCACCGGTGCCGGGCAGGTAGGCGAAGGCAGCCGCGCCATCCTGGCCACTGCTGTAGTTGCCGAAGGTCATGTGGCCGTCACCGCCGGTGGCTTTCTCGGTGAAGGTGACGTTGGCCACATCCGCCCAGGATTGCATGGCCAGTGCGGCCTGTGCTTTCTGCTGGGCGTTGAACTGGCTGAAGCCGGAGATGCCATGTTTGTTCATGGTGCTCGACGACGCCGAGGTCAGGAAGGTGTAGGTCAGGTCGATCTTGCCGTTGCCGTCAAAGTCCCGGTACGCGGCGCCGTCGCGCAGCAGCTGGGTGGCGGCCTGATCGACGGTGTAGGACGGTTTGCCGTTGACCGTGAGGTTGCCGCCACGGTCATACAGATGGCTGAAGCTATCGATTTGCGAGTAAGCGGTGCTGGCTTGCGCCGCCGACACGATAGCCTTGTCTTTTACTTTGGACATAAACGTACTTCCTTGTTTGCAAGTGCATCAGTCTTTGATCGATAGGAACCCCGCGGGCGAGATCGTCCTATCACTCGCCTCTTTTGAAGGCGTAAGAAAACTGACACAACTTGAAATCTTTCGTCTACATCTATTTCCAGGGTAAAAAAGTCGCAGCCTGGGAACTAGTGGAAGTTTTGTGCCGCGTTTATTGGGCCAACTTGATTTTGTCCGACAAAAAACAACCAGCCCGTATTTAAATATTAAATAGCGCTAATGCCGCTCAAGTTGAGCGGCGCGCTTATTAAATGGATCCAATATATTGCCATGGTGTCATTGGCAACATTAAACGGCCAGTATTTAAACTAATAATAGGCGTTGTCCCCCATTACCGGGACATACTCCACCCGGTGTCATGCAATGCCTGTAACAGCGACTCGCCGGTCAAACCCGGTACTTGCACGCCGTCGTCGGTGCTCATGGTCTCACCCGCGAGGATCGCATTGATGATTGCCTCTTCTACGGCCTCGGCCGCCGCACTGAACAGCGGCGAGATGTGGTCGTTATTGACCATTTGCAACGCACTGCTGAACGGCAGGCCCTTGCGCCCGTAATCCGCCGCCGGCAGGTCCTGGTTGCCGGTGGCGAAGGCCAGGAACAGGTCGCCACTGGAGTCTTCGGTACCGCCGCCGGTACGGGCGATGCCGATGGAAGCGCGTTGCGCCAGGCGCTGGCATTGGTGGGGCAGCAACGGCGCATCCGTGGCGAGGATCACTACGATGGACCCCATGCCCGGCGTGCCGCGCTCGGCGAAGGGCGATGCAATGTCCATCAACCGGCGTCCCACCGGGTAGCCGTCGACCCGCAGTTCCTGGCGCTTGCCATGGTTGGCCTGCACCAACACGCCGACGGTCCAACCGCCCTGCTCCGCCGGCAAGCGCCGCGACGCCGTGCCGATGCCGCCCTTGAACTCGTGGCAGATCATCCCGGTGCCACCGCCCACCGCGCCCTCCTGCACCGGACCGGTTTCGGCATTGCTGACGGCCTCGCGCACATGCTCGGGCTTCACATGCTGGCCCCAGATATCGTTGAGCAGCCCGTCGTAAGTCTCCATCACCACCGGCATGCACCAATACACGGCCGGGTCTGCCAGGCGCTCGCGCTCCAGGGCGATCAGGGTGTCACGCACAATGCCGATGCTGTGGGTGTTGGTGATGGCCAGCGGCGTGGTCAACAGCCCCGCTTCGCTGATCCACTCCAGCCCTGTTGCATCGCCGTTGCCATTGAGCACGTGATAGCCGGCGAAGCACGGTTGCTGGCGCGCCTCCCCGGCGCGTGGCTGGATCACCGTCACGCCGGTGCGCACCTGCTTGCCATCGATACGGGTGTTGAGGGTGCTGTGGCCCACCCGCACGCCCGGTACATCGGTGATGGCATTCAACTCACCCGGCGTGCCCAGCCCCAATGTGATGCCCAATTGACGTGCGCGCATAACCACTCCTTACAATTTCTGGAAGACCGGACTCGACCGGCCGCTGATGCAATAGAAAATCACCGACAGGGCCAGCAAGCCGAGGATGATCATGATGTCGCGCACTGACGCCGCATAGATCAAGGTCACCAGCAGGTAACCTGCACCGATCACCGCCAACAGCGCCGGTAACGGCCACAGCGGCATGCGATACGGGTGTTCGCGATCGCGCAGCAACACCCTGCTCATCAACGCGCTCAACGCCACCACCAGGTACACCAGCATAATCAGCAACACGCTGAACGAGGTGAGGTCGGCCAGGTTGGAGCTGAAGCTGAGCAGCGCCGACGGGATCGCCAGGAACAGCGTAGCCAGCCACGGCGAATCCCAGCGTGGGTGAATGCGGGTGAACAGTTTGTTGATGGTCGGCGTCCACAGCGCATCGCGTCCGCTGCTGAATACCACGCGGCCGATCTGGATCACGATGGCGACAATCGCATTGAATACTGAGAGGAAGATCCCGGCACTGACCAAGCGCGACAGGGTTTCGTTGCCATGGCTGGTGAGCAGGTAGCCGATGGGGTCGGGGCTGCTGATCATCGCGCTCAGGGACGCGCGCCGATCAAGAGTGCGGTGATCGGTACCAGCTCAATCACCACCACCAGGCCCAGGGACCACAGCACCGCCTTGTGCACGCCCTTGCCGCCGCACTTCATGTCTTCGGCCAGCAACACCGCCGGGCCGTAACCGTTGTAGGAAAACAGACCGATGCCCACCGCGCCGACCACCAAGGCCCAGGGCGCGAGGTGCAGCACGCCGTTTTCGACAATCTGCGGCTGGAACAACACACTCGCGGGCTGCACCGGGTTGCCAAAACCGATAACTACGATGACCAGCAAGGCCGCCACTTCCAGCAGTAAACAGGTGCCGGTGATCCACGCATTGAGCTTGATATTGAGGATGCCGAGGGCGTAACTGCACACTACGATCACCAGGGCGACGGTTTGCGAATCAAACTTCGTGCCCAAGGCGTTGTTGAGATACGTCGCAGCCCCGGTGGCCAACACCGGCGGGATAAACAGCAACATCACCAGCACGGTAAGGAAGGTCGCATAGCCGGCCATGCCACCAAACACACGCTTGGCATACACATATTCGCCACCGGCACTGTTGTGGGCGCGGCCCAGTTCGGCGTAGCAAAACGCGAACATCAGCGCGAGCAGGCCCGCCATCACGAACGCCAGGAACACACCACTGCCGGCCTGCTGGATGGCAAACGGCGCAATCACAAATACGGAACTGGCCGGCGTCACTGCGGAAACGGTGATGGCCACTACATCGAAGACGCTCAGGGTCGGTTTCAACACGCCGTCGGGCGTGGGGGAAGTGCTCATATCGTTATCCTCTGTCGTTGTTCTTGGTGTGAGGCAGAAACGAAAAATGATGTATGAGTCGGGATATGTTTCCCGTTGAATGATGATGACGTTATCCGCAGGTGGCTTGTCCGCCAATGCCCCTATTGGCGTACTCCCCTTGACGGCATCCGGCAAAAGCCGAACCCTTGAGCGATATTTTGCTGGCGGGAGCCTGTGATATGAGCCTGTTCCGAGAGGTCGGCATGCACGCTGGCCTGGGCCGCACCGTCGCGCACATCGGCACCGAGCGTTTCTGGAAGCAGTTGGTGCTGTTGCTGCACCAGTGCCTGCCCTTCGATAACGCCCTGGCGATTTTCTACCCGCAGGAGGGTGCGCCCCAGGCCTTGGAAGAATACGACGCCCAACCCAGCAGCAAACCGGCGTCAATGCTGACGTACCTCAATGGCCTGTACTTGCTCGATCCGTTCTTCCAGGCCTGTCGCGAAGGTTATGCCAGCGGTGTTTATCGCCTGGAGGAAGTGGCACCGGACCATTTCCGTCAGAGTGAGTACTTCCTCAGCTACTTCCACGACAACGTGCTGGAAGATGAGGTGCAATTCATCCTGCAACTGCCGGGCGCGGGGACATTGTCGCTGTCGTTGGGGATGCAGCGGCGGTTCAGTGCCGATGAGACGGGGCTGATGACGATGATGGCGGCCTGGGTACTGCCGTTGATGCAGCAGCATTGGCAGCAAAGCACCCAGCGCGCACCGGCCATGGACAGCCAGATCAGGGATGCCTTGAGCCAGTTCGGTTGCGGCGTGCTCTCGGACCGCGAACTGGAAATCGCCCGCCTGGTGCTGCGCGGGTTCTCCTCCAAGGCCATGGCCGAACGCCTGAACATCTCGCCAGACACGGTGAAAGTGCACCGTCGGCATTTGTACGCCAAGCTCGATATCTCGTCACAGCCGGAGCTGTTTTCGTTGTTTATCCAGTCGCTGGGACATGATTTGGAAAACCCGTAGATGGTCAATGGTATCGGCGACGGGAGCAGTGCCGTACGCGTAGATACCGTCTTGCCCTTCACCGGATGTGAGCATTCCTTGCCCCGGTTTATTGAAAGGAGGCAAGGAAGCTACAGACACCAACGTCTAAACAGAGCGCCTATTGGGCGACGAAATGTTACCGATCAGCGGCCCATGCGAATGGTGTTCCAGATCCGCGTGCGAATCCGGTCGATATTCAGCGGCATCGCTTCCAGCGCGAACAACTTGCCCATCATGGCTTCGCTTGGATAGATCTTGGTGTCGCCCTTGATGTCCGGTTCGACCAGGCTGTCCGCCGCGCTGTTGCCGTTGGCGTAATGCACGGAGTTGGTGATGTCCGCCATCACCTGGGGTTCCAGCAGGTAGTTCATGAACGCGTAGCCCGCCTTTTCATCGGGGGCGTCCGCAGGCATGGCCACCATGTCGAACCAGATCGCGGCACCTTCCTTGGGGATCTGATAGCCGATCTTCACGCCGTTCTTGGCTTCCTTGGCGCGGCTTTCAGCTTGCAGCACATCGCCGGAGAAGCCGACGGCCACGCAGATATCGCCATTGGCCAGGTCGCCGGTGTATTTCGAGGAATGAAAGTACGCCACGTAAGGCCGCACTTTCATCAGCAAAGCTTCCGCCTTTTTGTAGTCCTCCGGGTTCTTGCTGTGAGGCGGCAACCCCAGATAATTGAGGGCAATGGGCAACAGTTCCGGGCCGTTATCAAGGATGGCCACCCCGCACTTGCTGAGTTTTTCCATGTACTCGGGCTTGAAGATCAAGTCCCAGGAGTCCACCGGAGCGTTATCCCCCAGCACGGCCTTGACCTTGTCGATGTTGTAGCCGATGCCCGTGCTGCCCCAAAGATACGGGAAGCCATGGGCGTTGCCCGGGTCGTTGTTTTCCAATGCCTTGAGCAGCACCGGGTTGAGGTTTTTCCAGTTGGGCAACTGGCTCTTGTCGAGCTTCTTCAAGGCGCCGCCCTGGATCTGCCGGGCCATGAAGTGGTTGGACGGAAACACCACGTCATAACCGGAGTTGCCGGTCATCAGCTTGCCGTCGAGGGTTTCGTTGCTGTCGTACACGTCGTAGCTGAAACCGATCCCGGTCTGCTTCTGGAAGTTCTTCGTGGTGTCTGGCGCAATGTAGCTGGACCAGTTGTAGATCTTCACCGTCTCGGCGGCCTGGCTGATAGAGGCCACCAACATCAAGGGCAACAGGGCAATGGCTTTCATGGTTCGATTTCCTGGCGGTTTTAGGGCTGTTTTTATGGCAGGCGATCAAGGATCAAAGCGTTACAGAATCAGTACGTAGGTCTTGCGCACGGTTTCCTGGATATCCCAGATTCCGGTGCTGTTGGCCGGCAACATCAGTGCGTCGCCGGCTTGTATGTGGACGGTTTCACCGTTGTCGGGGGTGAAGGTGCAGCGGCCCTGGATAAAGTGGCAAAACTCCTGGGATTTGATCTGCCGACGCCAGCGGCCCGGGGTGCAGGCCCAGATGCCGGTTTCGACGCCGTCGCTGCGCTCTACGCTCAAGGTGGAGGCCACCGCAATCGGCTCGCCCAAGGGCACGGCCACGGGTGATGAGTCCGGCAGGTGGGCATTCAGCGTGTCTTTGAATTGCGTGATGCTCATGGGGTTTTCCCGTGTAAGTGAAACGACTCAGTGCATGAACCCTTCCATGAACCCGGCCACGCCGGTCGCCAGCTTGCGGCGCCAAGGGGCGGTGTTGGGGTTGGCCAACACTTGGTCTTCATGGACAAAACTACGAATGATCGCGTTGTAACCCAGCCAGCGGCACGGTTCGGGTTCCCACGCCTTGAGCGCGTCGAGACCGCGCTCGCGGATCACCCAGGGTTGATGGGTCAGGGGTGTGTCGCGCCCGAGGATCAAATCCGCCAGCGTGCGGCCCCCCAGGTTGGTGGCACCCACGCCCTCCCCGCCATATCCGCCAGACAGCGCGATACCGGTGTTGTGATCACAGAGCATGTGCGGTCGGAAATTACGCGACATACCGAGGTTGCCGCCCCAGGAATGGGTAATCCGCACGTTCTTGAGCTGTGGGAAGAGTTCGCCGAACAGGTAACGACGCAGCTCCACTTCGCTGTCAGTCAGATCGAAGTTGTGGCGCAACTTGCCGGCGAACTGGTAACCGCCGCGAGCACCGAACACCAGCCGGTTATCCGCCGTGCGCTGGCCATAGGTGACCTGGCGGCTGCTTTCGCCAAAGGCCTGGCCGTGGGGCAGGCCTATCTCGTCCCAAGTGCTGGCGGGCAGTGGCTCAGTGGCGACGATCAAACTCTGCACCGGCAACTGGTAGCGGCCCAAAGGCGGCAAGGTGTTCGCGTAACCCTCGACGGCGGGCACCACCCAGCCGGCGCGCACACTGGCCGTCGCGGTGCGCAGGCTGCCGGACTGCCACTGGGTGACCGGACTTTTTTCGTAAATCGTCACGCCCAGGCGCTCCACGGCCCGCGCCAGCCCGCGCACCAGCTTGGCCGGATGGATTGTCGCGACGTGGGGTGCATAGATACCGCCATAGGGTTGGGCGATGCGGATCTGCTCCGCCAAATGCTGCGGGCTCAGCCAGCGGTAATCGGCTTCGGTGAGGCCTTGGGCGTAGAGTTTGTCCAGGTAGGCGCGCAGGCTGGCCTCCTGCTCGGGGTAGCGTGCTGCGCAGTACAGGGCGCCGCCCTTGCGGTAGTCACAGTCGATGCCTTCGCGGGCCAGGACCTGGGCCACTTCATCGGGAATGCCGTGCAACAGATCGAAGGAGGCGCGGCGTTGTTCAGGTGCCAGACCGGCCAGCAGGCGGTCTTCGCCCAACAGATTGCCCATCAGCCAGCCACCGTTGCGGCCCGATGCACCGAAGCCGGCGGTTTGCGCCTCGATGATCGCGATTTTCAGCTCAGGTGCATGGCGTTTCAGGTAGTAGGCGGTCCACAGCCCGGTATAGCCGGCGCCGATAATGGCCACATCGACGTCCAGGTCGTGTTCCAGGGACGGCCGCGCCACCAGCGGCTCGTCCAGTTGGTCCATCCATAAACTGATGTTGCGCCATGCCGGCATGCCAAGCTCCCCAACCACGTTTCGATGGGGTGATCCTAGGGCCGGCGCTTATTCGCTGTCTTGCGCGCGTGCACGCAGGGAAATTTGTTTGACGTAGGCCTTGGGCGACTGACCGGTGTGCTGGCGGAAGGCGCTGTAGAACGCCGACAGCGAATTGAAACCGGCAGCAAAGGCCAGGTCGTCGACCTTGATCGGCGGCTGTGCCTTGTCCAGCGCGGCGAGCAAATGCTGCAGCCGCGCCTGGTTGACGTAGCGGTAGAAGCTTTGCCCGAGTACTTGATTGAGCAGGTAAGAAATCTGATTACGGCTGTATCCGCATTCCTTGGCGACCCGCTGCAGGTCCAGGTCGGGGTCCAGATACGGTTGCTTGCCTTCGAAATACTGCTGCAGGTCATTGGCCATATGCCCCAATTGCTGGGGGGACAGGCCCAAGCGGCTGACGCTGGGGCGCTGGGCCTGGGAAGGTTGTTCGTGCACCAGTGATGCGTATTCATTGACGCGCCAGATCAGCCCATCGCGCACGGTGATGGCCTCGCTGGTACGGAATGACACCAGCCCCTGCCCGCCACGCAGGGTGATGCGGTACTGGATAAAGGCGGTATCACCGTCGGCGCGGATGCGGTCGGTGTGTTCAATCGCTTCGTCAGCCTGGCGGGGCATGCTGGCTTGCAGGTAATCGCGCAGCTCGGCGTAACCGACTACGCGGTTCTGGAAAAAGTCGTGGTACTGGATATCCGGGTGGTAGTAGGACATCACCCCGTCCAAGTCGCGATGGCGCCAGCACAGGTGATGACGTAACACCAAGTCCCCCGTGGCTTGGGTGTGCAGGCAATCATCGTCGGGGGCGATGTCAGGCATGGTGGGCTCTGCGGCGGGTAAACCGTGGAGATTGCCGAAATTCGGTGGTGCGTTCAATGGCCAGGCGCAACTTCGGACTAATGGCTATTTGCCCTGTTTTCAGTAGGACATGACCCACATCAATCATTAGGAAAACAACCGCCGAGCGGGGTGAAAAAAGTCACCTCCGGTTGAGAACGAATGCTATTTTTAAGCTCAACAATGCCAAGACCAGTGACGGTCATGGTCCCCTGCCGCGAGCTAAAGGAAGCGCTCAATGAACAAGGTGGGCAACATGAATAAAGTGACGTTCCCCAACGCCTGCCAACTGATGCGCTGGCATTTTCATCCAATTGGCTTCGAGGGCAGCATGGACGCGCCCGGCAGCATGATCGTCCGCCTCTTCGACCGTGCCAGCGGCGAAACGCTGATTGCCATCGCCGGCATTCCCTGTGCCACGGTAATGAATGCCGCCGATGTGGAACGGATTATCGAGGCGGTGGAGGATGAGTTGGAGTCGTTTGTCCCGCCTTTGTCCCTTCGGGCGTGATCGATCAGCCTTTAGCCGCGCTGATCGTCGAAAAACGCCTTCGTCCCGTCTACACGCTCCGAGGCCTTAGGCACATTCACTGCCTGGCCTTCGGGCTTTTCCACATACCAGTAGCAATGGCTGACGGCCCGGGTGATGCCCACGTACGCCAGGCGCAGCACTTCGTCCTTTTGCGCCGTGTCGTAGGGTTCGCTGTCGCCAGGTTTGCCCAGGCCAGCCATGCGATAGACCTGGTTCTTGTAGGGCGAGTTGGTCAGGTGCTGGCAATCTCCGAGCAGAAACACGGCGTCCGCCTGCAAGCCTTTAGCGCTGTGATAGGTCAGCTGTTTCAACCTGCGCGATTGAGGTGGCAAGCTAGAATCCACATTAACTACTGGCTGAATATGCTCTTTAATCAGTAACTTATCGCTGCTTTTTCGATACAGCATTAACACCGAATCACCCTTTTGATAGTGCTCAAGCAACTGGCGACCCAGCGCCGCGTCGTCACGCACCAGTACCTTGACCGGCTCCAATGCCTTGGGCGTGCCACTGGCCTTGGCCTTCTTGCCGGGGATTGCCGGCGCGGCGCGTACGATGTGCTCGGCAGCATCAATGATGTGTTGGTGGCTGCGGTAATTCTCCCCCAGCATTACGCGGGTGGTGCTCGGCGAAGGGAATTCCTGATTGAACTCCATGAAATATTTGGGAGAACTGCCCCGCCAGCCGTAGATTGATTGCCAATCATCGCCCACGCACAACAGCGAAGAATACTGGGCACCGCGCCCCACGTGCATGGCCGGGCCACGGCTGCGGATTTCCCGCAGGCTGGCGCGGATCCAGGAGACGATCTGCGGCGACACATCCTGGAACTCATCGATCATCAGGTGCGACAACGGCCGTAGCAGCGGGTCGCTGAGTAACTTGAGGTTTTCCGGGGTGTTCTCGCCGAACAGCGAGAACATGCGGTTGTAGGTCATGATCGGCGGCGACTGATCGAGTAGATGGTCTTCCAGGGCTTTCCAGAAAATGCTCAAGGCCTCGAAGAAGTAGCGGTCCGGATCGTCCTTGGCGAAGGTCATCTGGCCCACGGCCGTCGGCACGTCCAACCCTAGGTTTTCGATAAAGCCGGCGGCCATGACAAAACTGTCCAGCAACGGCGCGGACACCAGTTCGCCTTTGACCTTGTATTCAAACCCAGGCCCCGCACTGGCATCCCCGGCCAGAGTGCTTAAAAGTCGCCTGGATGAGTCGTAGCTATCAAGCCAAATCAAAGGCTTACGACAGAAAGCTTGAAACAAGGTGCGCTTAACGGCCCATTCCGCACGGACCGACAGTTTGGCATTGGGCCGACTGAGCTGCGGGTTTTCCCGCGAATCAAATCCCAGCACCACCCACGCGTCCAGTTCGGCGATGTAGCCATGGCAATGGAACTGCGCGCCATTGATCTCAATGGCCTGGCGATTGGGTTCAATGCCCTTGATGGGCCACGCCCCGGCGCGAAACCACAGGTCTTCGATCACGTCGCAGAGTTCTTCATCGCGTTTGGCCGCCAGTTCGGTCACCGCAATGCGTTTTTGTACATCCGGGTGATCACGCTCCAGCTCCTTGAGCTGCAAGCCATGACGCGCCAGTGGCGCGATCAACTCTCGAAAACGCGGGTGCTGGCCGTGCAGTCGGTGGTAGCAGGCATTCATCTGCTGGCGCTGGGCATCGTTGATGCGCAGATCGAACGGGTTACTGTCGGCATCCTCGACGCCTGAGTTCAGGTTCTCGAACGCTTGCAGGCGCTCAAACCCCGGCAGGCTGCGGACCATCGGGAGGATGCGCGAGTGAAAAGTGCGCACCACCGACTGGGCCTCTTTTATGTCAAGGGGTTGTCCCCACAGGCTGAGAATCTCCATGAGCTTGTTGATGAAGTCTTTGCGCGATTCGCGGGTGAAGGTCACCACAGTCATCGAGCTCAATTCAAAGCCCAGGTAATGGGTGAGCAGCACTATGCGCAGGACCAGCGAGGTGGACTTGCCTGCACCGGCCCCGGCGATCACGGCGGTGGACGGCGTATCACTGAAAATCATCTTCCATTGCGCCGCACTGGGCTGGGCGTGGGCCGGCAACAGGCGGACAACGTCGGCCTTGATGCGTTTCTTCACGTGCGCCGTCAGGGGCAACCGCCAATCATCGAACAGACTGTCATCAATACCGGGCGCACGGTGCTCCTCGGGGCGAAAGTCGCGGATCAGCAGGACTTGGCGGCCCTCCTCGATGCCATCGGCCTTGCCTTCACGATAACCGTATTCCACACCCGCTTCGTGACCACTGCGAAAACCATCGGCCTGCCCGTGCAACCAGGAAAACCGGTGCTGTGCGCGCAATCGGGTCAGGCCATGGCCAAACAGGCGTGCGGCCAAGCGTTTGAGCAGGGGCATTTGGGCCAATGGGCGCAGTTCGGGGGGCAGATCAGGCTTGTGTTGCGGCACGCGGACTCCTGCGGTGAGCTAGGTTGTGACAAGGGCGCCATGGTCGCCGGAATCGGCGCTCAGTTCCAGCCAATTGCTTTGCTGTCATGCAGTTAGACGATGAAGTGAAAGTCAAAACGCCACTAACCAATCGCCTCAGCTGATAGGAATCAGGCACTTTTTACGCTTTTTATCGATCATGGCCTGCTGGATCATAGGCGCCATCAACAGGAGACGATCATGCTAGAACTTCGACCTTTCAACTCCCTGGGCGGCGCCCACCATGGCTGGCTTGACGCCCATCACCACTTTTCGTTCGCCGAGTACCACGACCCCAAACGTATGCACTGGGGCAATCTTCGGGTGTGGAACGACGACATTATTGCGCCAGGCACGGGCTTTCCACAGCATCCGCACCGTGACATGGAAATCATCACCTATGTGCGCGAAGGCGCCATCAGCCATGCCGATAACCTGGGCAACAAGGGCCGGACTGAAGCCGGTGACGTGCAGGTCATGAGCGCAGGCACCGGGATCGCCCACAGCGAATACAACCTGGAAGCGACGCCGACCCGGATTTTCCAGATCTGGATTATCCCGAATGAAGCCGGTTTACCGCCCTCCTGGGGCGCCAAGCCGTTCCCCAAAGGCGATCGTGAGGGGTTTGTGACCCTGGCCAGCGGCAAAAGCGGTGACAGCGAAAGCCTGCGCATCCGCGCCGATGCCCGCCTGGTGGCAGCCAACCTGAAAGCCGGGGAAACGGCGGAGTACCGCCTGGACAGTGGGCGCCGCGCCTATCTGGTGCCGGCCAAGGGTGTGATTGAAGTCAACGGCTTGCGAGCGCAAGCGCGAGACGGTGTGGCGATCGAGGACGAGCAGGTGCTGCGGGTAACGGCGGTTGAAGACAGCGAGATCGTGCTGGTGGACCTCGCCTGATATCGGGGGATGACACGTAGCAGCTGTCGAGCCTTGGCGAGGCTGCGTAGCGGACGTATTGACACCCCCGCGATCTGCGGGGGGCCCAACGCAGCCTCCAATAATGGTTTTTGGGGTTATTGGGAAATCGCGCCGTCCACCAGCACCTGGGCCTCTTCGACCAATTGCTTGAGGTGATCTTCGCCAATAAAGCTCTCGGCGTAGATCTTGTAGATGTCTTCGGTGCCCGACGGCCGTGCGGCGAACCAGCCGTTTTCGGTCATCACTTTCAGGCCGCCAATAGCCTGATTGTTGCCCGGCGCATGGCTGAGGATTTGCTGGATGCTTTCCCCAGCCAGTTCGGTGGAAGTCACCTGCTCCGGCGACAGTTTGCCCAACAAGGCCTTCTGCGCTGGGGTGGCTTTGGCATCCACACGGATAGCGAACGGCTCGCCCAACGCATCAGTCAGGCCACGGTAGATCTGGCTCGGGTCCTGGCCTTTACGCGAGGTCATTTCCGCGGCGAGCAGCGCCGGGATCAGACCGTCTTTGTCGGTGCTCCATACGGTACCGTCTTTGCGCAGGAATGACGCACCCGCGCTTTCTTCACCGCCGAAACCCAGCGAACCCTCGAACAAACCATCGGCAAACCACTTGAAGCCGACTGGCACTTCGTACAGGCGGCGGCCAATGCGCGCCGCCACGCGATCAATCAGCCCGCTGCTGACCACGGTCTTGCCCACGGCCGCATCGGCGCGCCAGTCGGGACGGTTCTGGAACAGGTAGTCGATGGACACCGCCAGGTAGTTGTTCGGCGCCAACAGGCCGCCGGACGGGGTAACAATACCGTGACGGTCGTGGTCCGGATCGCAGGCGAAGGCCACGTCGAAACGCTCCTTGAGCCCGATCAAGCCTTGCATCGCGTAGCTGGAAGACGGGTCCATGCGGATCTGGCCATCCCAGTCGACGCTCATGAAGCGGAAGGTGGCATCGACTTCAGTGTTCACCACGTCCAGATTCAGGCGGTAGTGCTCGGCAATCGCCGACCAGTAGCGCACCCCTGCTCCGCCCAATGGATCCACGCCCAGGCGCAGATCAGCGCTGCGGATGGCGTCCATGTCGATCACATTGACCAGGTCGGCCACGTAGCTGTTGAGGTAGTCGTGGCGATGGGTGGTGTCGGCCTTGAGGGCCTGGGGCGTGGGTGATGCGCTTGAACCCCGGCCCAGTTTATTTGGCCAGCAGCTCGTTGGCCTTGCCTTCGATCCACTTGGTGACGT
>NZ_JADDUM010000270.1 GCF_015163715.1 Pseudomonas cyclaminis | reverse complement strand
GACGAAGGGGATCGAACCCTCGACAACGGAGTCACAATCCCGTGCTCTACCAAACTGAGCTAACGCCCACCATATAGCGATACTTGTGCCAAAGCTGCCTAATGGCGCACCCGGCAGGACTCGAACCTGCGACCATCCGCTTAGAAGGCGGATGCTCTATCCAGCTGAGCTACGGGCGCCTTATTAATCTGTACTCTTGGAGGATTACAAACTAAGTGCTTCCAGCCTCGCAGTACAACAATTCTGCTCGACCTTCTTAACCAGTGCTAGGCTGTGCCCGACAAGTGCGACGAATAGTATAGAGGGCCTGGAAACCCGTCAAATCTTTTTTGAAAAAAATTCATTTTATTTAAGGGGTTAGGCCAATTTGCAGACCAAGCGCCTTTGCCCTCGCGCCGTGGCGTGCGAGAATGCGCGCACTTTTCCTCCCCCTCTCGATGGTTAATCACGCGTAATGACTGCACAACTTATCGACGGCAAATCAATCGCCGCCAGCCTGCGCCAGCAGATCGCCAAACGAGTCACCGAGCGCAGCCAGCAAGGCCTGCGCACGCCGGGCCTCGCGGTGATCCTGGTCGGCAGCGATCCTGCCTCTCAGGTTTATGTCTCGCACAAGCGTAAAGACTGTGAAGAGGTCGGCTTTATATCCAAGGCCTACGACCTGCCTGCCGCCACCACCCAAGAGGCGCTCACCGACCTGATCGATGGCCTCAACGACAACCCGGCGATCGACGGCATCCTCCTGCAACTGCCACTGCCCGAGCACCTGGACGCGTCCAAGTTGCTGGAGCGCATCCGCCCGGACAAAGACGTCGACGGTTTCCACCCTTATAACGTCGGCCGCCTGGCCCAGCGCATCCCGCTGCTGCGCCCGTGCACACCAAAAGGCATCATGACCCTGCTGGAAAGCACCGGTGTCGACCTCTATGGCCTGGACGCCGTGGTCGTGGGCGCCTCCAACATCGTCGGCCGCCCGATGGCCATGGAATTGCTGCTGGCCGGCTGCACCGTCACCGTGACCCACCGCTTCACCAAGGATCTGGCCGGCCACGTTGGTCGCGCCGACCTGGTCGTCGTGGCCGCCGGCAAGCCGGGCCTGGTCAAGGGGGAGTGGATCAAGGAAGGCGCCATTGTTATCGACGTGGGCATCAACCGCCAGGAAGACGGCAAGCTGGTAGGCGACGTGGTATATGAAACTGCCCTGCCCCGCGCCGGCTGGATCACCCCGGTGCCAGGCGGCGTTGGCCCGATGACCCGTGCCTGCCTGCTGGAAAACACCCTGTACGCCGCAGAAACCCTGCACGGTTAATAACCAGGCGTACTGAAAAAGCCCTGCCTTATCGCAGGGCTTTTTATTGCCCGATAAAAACCTGTTTTTTCTTAGTTTTTAAGCACTTTCGTCTGGTTTTAGAAGAACATTCGACAGTCCATCGTCCATACTCCTAAAATGTAACGGCATTTATCAAAAAAACCGTTACTCAACGGTATTTCCTACTTTTTAGCGAGTTCATCCGCGTGAAAATTCGTCTTTCTATCGTCAGCCTATTTTTTGCTTTCACAGGCACCTTTGCGCACGCCGCCGAATCCACCCAGGCACCGCGCGATCCGTCCAAACTGCAGATCGCGTCCGGCAGCGCCATGCTGGTCGACCTGCAAACCAATAAAGTCATCTACGCCAGCAACCCCGACGTGGTGGTGCCGATTGCCTCGGTGAGCAAGCTGATGACCGGCCTGATCGTGCTTGAAGCCAAGCAGAACATGGACGAGTACATCGACATCAACATCAAGGACACGCCAGAAATGAAAGGGGTGTTCTCCCGCGTGAAAATCGGCAGCGAAATGCCCCGCAAGGAAATGCTGCTGATCGCCCTGATGTCCTCGGAAAACCGCGCCGCCGCCAGCCTGGCCCACCATTATCCGGGCGGCTATCCGGCGTTTATCGCGGCGATGAACGCCAAGGCCAAGGCGCTGGGCATGACCAGCACTCACTATGTTGAACCCACCGGCCTGTCGATCCACAACGTGTCCACCGCCCGCGACCTCAGCAAGCTGCTGGCGGCTGCACGCCACTACCCGCTGCTCAGCCAGTTGAGCACCACCAAGGAAAAGACCGTTGCGTTCCGCAAGCCCAACTACACCTTGGGTTTCTCCAACACTGACCACCTGATCAACCGCGCCAACTGGGACATCAAGCTGACCAAGACCGGCTTCACCAACCAGGCTGGCCATTGCCTGGTATTGGTGACCAGCATGGGCAATCGCCCGGTGTCGCTGGTGATCCTGGATGCCTTCGGCAAATTCACCCACTTTGCCGATGCCAGCCGTATTCGCAGCTGGGTCGAGACCGGCAAAGGCGGCTCGGTGCCGGATGTCGCGTTGCGCTACAAGGCCGACAAGAATCTGAAGAGCCGCCCGAATGCGGCAGAAGTGCGTCGATAACCCGCACATAAAAAACGGCGCATCGAGCGCCGTTTTTTTTACTTCGTTCTGACAACACCTTGAGCGCCTGCGCCGCCGCCCGTTCCTGCCCGGCCTGGGCCGTCGCATTCGCCGCGTCGCGCCAGCGCTGGGTATCCACATTCGCCGGCAACTGGCTCGGACGCTGGGTGAGGATCGCCCAGTGCCCCGCGCTTGCCCACTTCGATTCAAAGTCGCTGAAGCTCATCAACAGGCGGCGGTCCATGCCCGAGCGCAGCAACACCGTGCTTTTCTGCTGATTGAAGCCCACCACGACCACATAGTGCGCATCCGACCACAGCCCGCCGCCGACGCGCGCCATCACCGGATAACCCGCCGCCACCTGCGCCAGTACGGCCGTCAGCCTGGCATCCAGCGGATACACCATCAGCCCGTACTCACGGGCCAGCACCTGCATGTTGCGCTCCAGGTCCGCTTCGCCGCCCGGTAACCGCAGCGGTTTATCCAGCAAGCCCGGTGTCATGACAATGCCTTGTTGCGACAGCATGCTGGCTAACGCCGTAGGACCGCTCTGATAAGCCTCGCTGCGAAAGGTCGGCACACCATTGAGTTCGACGCGCTCCGGCAAGCCCGGCAGTTTCGACGGATGCCCGGAACAAGCCGCAAGGCCCATGGCGCAGGCCAGCAACAGGGATGATTTAACGTTCGACCGTAACCGCAATTTTTTACTCTCTTGATCAACTGCCGGTAAGGGTCCTGATCATAGGGCGCCACGCCACGCGGGTATAGCCCAAAACCGGGGTCTGGCGGCTGGGATAGAGCAAACAAGTTGGACGAACACGACCATTGGTCAATAGCAGGCAACCGCCGGGTAGCTAGACTGTCCATTGAGAAGACTGTGTGTGCCCCCTGCGGGGCAAAAGGAGGCCTGAATGAGCCTTGCAACAACGATTGTGATGTTGATCTGCGGTTGGCTGGCGGTAGCCGGCGCCATGTTGTGGGGGGTGTTACGCATTACCCGTCGGCACCATCACCCCCACGTCAAACCGGCCAAGCCGCTGAAGGCTGCGGCACACCACGCCTAGCCAGGCATGCAATTGAAGTCCTGAGTCGCCGCGACTTCCTTGCCGTGGCCATCCTTCAAGGATGCGCGCACGGTCGTGCCCAGGCTCGACTCCACCAGCGTGTAGTGTTCACCCGCCTTGAAGCCCTGGTACTCGACACGGCCCTGGCAGTCCCGCTGGTTGTCGTCGCCCGGCTCCTCTTCGTAAAGCGTCACGTCCAGACGATGGTCCCCCGGCGTCACCTCGAAATAGCGCCCGTCATCCACGCGCTTGCCGTCCACGCGCTCGGCCAGCAAATCATTCGGCGCCTCCTCCCGCAGACCAATCCAGGCCTCACTCGGGTCCGCCTTGGGGATCGGGCCGGCGCACGCCGACAGCAGCAATACGGCACCGAGAGCAGGGATCAACAACAGTGGTTTAAGTGACATGGCAGGGCTCCAAAAAGACGATGTGTCCGATGGGTGACAAGCTTGGCCAGCAGCCCTGTATAGAACAAATGAATCCATATGAAACGATCTTCAGCCCTTACCTAAATGTTCCTTCACCTGGCTGAAAGGTGCGTGTTAGGTGGGTCGGGCAAGACTGCCGGGGTTTGCAATCCTGCTCCCTCGGAGGTTCACGCATGCTCGGGCTGGTAAAGACCGCACTGCAAAAGCCCTACACGTTTATCGTGTTGGCCATATTCATCTGCATCATCGGGCCGATGGCGGCCCTGCGTACCCCCACGGACGTGTTCCCCGATATCGGCATCCCTGTGGTCGCCGTGGTCTGGCAGTACAACGGCCTGTCGCCGGACGCCATGGCCGGCCGGGTGATCTACACCTACGAACGCTCCCTGAGCACCACCGTCAACGACATCGAACATATCGAATCGCAATCCCTGCCCGGCATGGGCATCGTGAAAATCTTCTTCCAGCCCGGCGTCGATATTCGCACCGCCAATGCCCAAGTGACCGCCGTGTCACAAACCGTACTCAAGCAGATGCCACCGGGCATCACGCCGCCGCTGATCCTCAACTACAGCGCGTCCACGGTGCCGATCCTGCAAATGGCCTTTTCCAGCCCGAGCCTGTCGGAAGCCAGGATCCGCGACCTGGTGCAGAACAATATCCGCCTGCCGTTAAGCGCCCTGCCCGGCCTGGCGATGCCCACGCCGATGGGTGGCAAGCAGCGGCAGATTACCCTCGACCTTGACCCGCAGGCGCTGGCGGCCAAAGGCCTGTCGGCGCAGGACGTGGGCAATGCCCTGGCCCTGCAGAACCAGATCATCCCCGTGGGCACCGCCAAGCTCGGCCCTAACGAATACACAATCCTGCTCAACAACAGCCCCAAGGCCATCGATGAACTCAACGACCTGCCGATCAAGACCGTCGACGGCGCGTTGATCACCATCGGCCAGGTCGCCCACGTGCGCGACGGTTCGCCCCCGCAGACCAACATCGTGCGTGTCGACGGCCATCGCGCCGTGCTGATGCCGGCGCTGAAGAACGGCAGCATCTCCACCCTGTCGATCATCGACGGCATCCGTGGAATGCTGCCGCGCATCAATGAGACGCTGCCGCCGTCGCTCAAGACTTCCCTGTTGGGCGACGCCTCGGTATTCGTCAAACAATCGGTGGGCAGCGTGGCCCAGGAAGGCATCATCGCCGCACTGCTGACCAGTGCAATGATCCTGCTGTTCCTCGGCAGCTGGCGCTCGACCCTGATCATTGCCGCCTCGATTCCCCTGGCAGTGCTCTCGGCCATCGCGCTGCTGGCTGTCAGCGGGCAAACCCTCAACGTCATGACCCTCGGCGGTCTCGCGCTGGCGGTGGGGATTCTGGTGGATGACGCCACGGTGACCATCGAGAACATCAACTGGCACCTGGAACAAGGCAAGGCGGTGAAGACCGCGATCCTCGACGGCGCCGCGCAAATTGTCGGCCCGGCGTTTGTCTCGCTGCTGTGCATCTGCATCGTGTTCGTGCCGATGTTCACGCTGCAAGGCATCGCCGGTTACCTGTTCCGGCCGATGGCCCTGGCGGTGATTTTTGCCATGGCCAGTTCCTTCGTTCTCTCGCGCACATTGGTGCCGACGCTGGCGATGTTCCTGCTCAAGCCACACACGCCGGAGCAAGGTGCGGGGCATCATCCGGAAGATGAATTCATCAATCACCATGAGGGCGAGCAGCACTCCAAGCCACGTAATCGCGCGCTGCAAGCAGTGCTGAATTTGCAGCAGGGTTTCGAGCGCCATTTCTCGAATATTCGTGACACTTACCACGGCCTGCTGACCCTCGCACTGGGTCATCGCAAGCGCTTTATCATCGGCTTCCTGGCCTGCGTGCTGGCGTCGTTCCTGCTGCTGCCAAGCCTGGGCCAGGACTTCTTCCCGGCCACCGACGCCGGCGCCCTCGCCCTTCACGTGCGCCTGCCGCTGGGCACGCGTATCGAGGAAAGTGCCGCCGCCTTCGATCGCATAGAAGCGCGGATCCGCGAAGTGATCCCGGCCGAAGAACTGGACACCATCGTCGACAATATCGGCATCCCGCTCAGCGGTATCGACATGGCCTACAGCAGCAGCGGCACCATCGGCCCCCCAGGATGGCGACATCCAGGTCAGCCTGAAAAAGCACCACGCGCCCACCGCCGACTACGTGAAAAAACTGCGTGAAGCGCTGCCGCAAAGTTTTCCCGGCAGCCACTTCGCCTTTCTGCCCGCCGACATCAGCAGCCAGATCCTCAACTTCGGCGCACCCGCCCCGCTGGACGTGAAAATCTCCGGGCGCAACGATGCCGAAAACCGTGCGTACGCCGTAGAACTTGAGCGCCGCCTACAACATGTGCCGGGCATTGCCGACCTGCGTATCCAGCAGTCCACCGGCTACCCGTCGCTGCAAGTGAATGTCGACCGCCTGCGCGCCAACGGCCTGGGCATTACCGAGCGCGACGTGACCAACAGCATGGTCGCGTCGCTGGCCGGCAGCTCGCAAACCGCGCCGACCTTCTGGCTCAATCCGGCCAACGGCGTGTCGTACTCCATCGTCGCCGCCACCCCGCAATACCGCCTCGACAGCCTGCCGTCGCTGGAAGCGCTCCCCGTTACCGGCGCCGACGGCCAATCACAAATCCTTGGCGGCGTGGCGACCATTTCTCGCGTGCAAAGCTCGGCGGTGGTGACCCACTACAACATCGAACCGACCCTGGACCTGTACGCCAACGTGCAAGGCCGCGACCTTGGTGGCGTGGCCCGCGACGTGCAAAAGGTGCTGGATGAGACCGCGGCCCTGCGCCCCAAAGGCGCAACGATCAGCCTGCACGGGCAGATCGACGCGCTGCATGAAGCCTTCAGCGGCCTGAGCTTCGGCCTGCTCGGGGCGGTGGTGCTGATCTATCTGCTGATCGTGGTCAACTTCCAATCCTGGGTCGACCCGTTCGTGATCATCACCGCGTTGCCGGCAGCATTGGCGGGGATTGTGTGGATGCTGTTCCTCAGTGGCACCTCGCTGTCGGTGCCCGCCTTGACCGGCGCGATCCTGTGCATGGGCGTGGCCACCGCCAACTCGATCCTGGTGGTGAGTTTCTGCCGTGAGCGCCTGGCCGAACATGGCGATGCGTTGAAAGCCGCATTGGAAGCCGGCTACACACGCTTTCGTCCGGTGTGCATGACGGCCCTGGCGATGATCATCGGCATGTTGCCCCTGGCGCTGTCCGAGGAGCAAAACGCGCCGCTGGGCCGTGCGGTGATCGGTGGCTTGATCTTCGCCACGGTCGCCACCCTGTTGTTTGTTCCCGTGGTCTTCAGCCTTGTCCACGGGCGTCACCCTACTCGCGCAGTTGCAGGAGAAACCCCACATGTCGTCTGATCACAAACCCTCGCGCAAGCGCCTGATGCTCATGGGTGTCGGCGGCCTGACCCTGGCCGCCGTGTTGGTCGCCAACGGCCTGCATGCCCGTACGCTGCACGAGCAATCGGTGACGGCGTGGACCGAGACCGCCGCCATTCCCCAAGTGAGGGTGTTCCAACCACAACGGAACGTGGCCGGTGATACCTTGCGCCTGCCTGCGCACCTGGAGGCGTGGAGCAAAGCGCCGATTCATGCGCGGGTCAGCGGTTACCTCAAGGACTGGAAGGCGGATATCGGCAGCCAAGTCAAAGCCGGACAAATTCTCGCTGAAATCGACAGCCCGGACCTCGACCAACAACTGGCGCAAACCCACGCACGCCTGGTGCAGGAACAGGCCAACGCACGCCTCGCGGCGACCACCGCGACGCGCTGGCACAATCTGCTGGCGAGCCACTCCGTATCGCGCCAGGAAGCCGATGAAAAAACCTCCAACGCCGCGGCCGCCAACGCCAATGCCCAAGCCGCTGCTGCCGACTACGCACGCCTGTCGGCGCTGGAAAGCTACAAGACAATTCGTGCGCCGTTCGCCGGGACCATCACCGCACGCAACACCGATATCGGCCAGTTGATCAAAGCCGACAGCGACAGCGATCCGGAGTTGTTCAACATCGCTGATACGCACCAGTTGCGCCTTTACGTCCCCGTGCCGCAAAACTACGCGGCCGTGATCCACCCCGGCCTGGAAGCCCGGCTCACCGTGCCCGAACACCCTGGAGAGCACTTCAAGGCACGGCTGATTGGCGACTCCACCGCCATCGATCGCCGCTCCGGCACCCTGCTCGCGCAGTTCGTGGTGGACAACCCCGACGACGCGTTGCTGCCCGGTGATTACGCCGAAGCCACGCTGCCGATTCCGGCCGACACCCATGGCGTCAGCATCCCCGCCAGCGCGCTGATCTTCCGCGCCCAAGGCACCCAAGTCGCGCGACTGGACGGACAGAACCACGTGCACCTGCAAACCATCCACATCGGCCTCGACCTGGGCGAACGCCTGGTGATCGACCAGGGTCTGAAACCTGCCGACCGCGTGATCGACAATCCGCCCGACGCCCTGCGCGAAGGCGACGCCGTGCAACTGGCCGTTGCCGCTGGAGGTGCCCATGCGCCCAAGGCTTAAACCGCTGGCGGCGCTGGTGCTACTGGCGTTGCAAGGCTGCTCGATGGCGCCCACCTACAAAGTGCCGTCGATCGACCTGCCTGCAAATTACCGCGAACGGACCAGCGATGGCCCGTGGCACAGCGCGCAACCGTCCGATCAACCGGCGCCACAAGGGTGGGCGCTCTACCACGACGCGCAACTGGATAACCTGCAACAGCAACTGCTCACGGCCAACCCGGACCTTGCCGCCGCCTTGGCGCACTTCGATGCGTCCCAGGCCTATGCCAGCCAATTGCATGCCGGACTGTTCCCGCAGATCAGCGCCAGTGCGCAGCCGTTGCGCCAACGCCAATCGGACTCGCGACCGCTGCGGGGCACGACGCAGCCTTCGGTGTACAACAGCAACACCGCGGGTTTCTCCCTGAGCTACGACCTGGACCTGTGGGGCAAAATCCGCAATCAGGTCGCGGCGGGTGATGCCCAGGTGCAAGCGTCCGGCGATGATCTGGCCGTGGCACGGCTGAGCCTGCAACATCAACTGGCGACCCTGTATGTGCAGCTCAATGGGCTGGATGCACAGGGCCGGATTCTCAATAACTCGCTGGAGGATTACAGCCAGGCGCTGCAACTGACGCGCAGTCGTTACGCAGGCCAGATCGCGTCGGAACTGGACCTGACCCGTGCGCAAAACCAACTGGCCGAGGCCAAGGCGCAGCGGGACGAAGTGCAGGGGCAACGTAACCTTACCGAGCATGCCATCGCAGAACTGGTGGGCGTGGCGGCGAGTGATTTTTCACTGCCGCCCAGCCGGCAGTTGATCGCGCTACCGCCGATTCCATCACAACTGCCGAGCCAGTTGTTGCAACGACGCCCGGATATTGCGGCGGCAGAGCGTCGAGTGTTTGCCGCCAACGCCAACATCGGCGTGGCCAAGGCCGCCTGGTACCCGGACTTCAGTTTGACCGGATTGATTGGCGGGCAGACTCAAGGCGTTGGCAACCTGCTGTCCGCTGGCAATCGCTATTGGGCGTTGGGGCCGCTGATGAATGTGCCGATCTTCGACGGCGGACGCTTGAGCGCCAATGAACGCCAGGCCAAAGCCGAGTTTGAAGAAGCCTCCGCGCACTACCGCAGCCAGGTGCTGAAGGCCATCCGCGAGGTCGAAGACAACCTGGCGCAACTGCGGGATTTGCAGCAGGAGGCCCAGGATGAACAAGCGGCGGCGGATGCAGCGCAGCACACCCAGGCGCTGGCAATGAACAGCTATCAGGCGGGGGCGGTGAGTTATCTGGATGTGGTGACGGCGCAGACAGCGGCGTTACAGGCGCAGCGAACGTTGCAGGCGGTGCAGACGCGGCAGTTGCAGGCGAGTGTGGGCTTGGTCACAGCCGCCCTGGGCGGCGGTTGGCAGCCTGGCGCCGACCCGATGGCTCCGTAGCTGACCCACCGCCATCGGG